>JAUNIV010000083.1 GCA_030523385.1 Bacteroidales bacterium
ATATCTGAATCGTTTTTTTGTTTCTACTGCAAATATAGCGATTATCTTCTTTGCCCAAAACATTTCACCTCAAATCTTTGCCTGTTTACATCCATTCAAAGACAGACTTTCTTACCCCTCCGTCTGCTCCTTCGGCCAATTCACCAGATAAAGTGTTTCCGTGGCGCGCGTAAAGGCGGTGTAGAGCCAGCGGAAGTAGTCGGGAGTAAGCATATCGTCCGTCATATAACCCTGGTCTAAGAAGACACGCTGCCATTGTCCGCCTTGTGCCTTGTGGCAGGTCACGGCGTATGCATACTTCACCTGCAAGGCGTTGTAATGCGGGTCGGCTTTCATCTTTTTCATACGCTCCCGCTTGACAGTAATATCGGCATAGTCCTCCAGTACGGAATAGAAAAGTTTGTCGTTCTGGTCTTTGGGCAGAGCGGGAGTGTCTGTATGCAGGGTGTCCAACAGTATCTTTACTTCCAGCTCCATGTCGGCATAATCGGGAAAAGACAGCACGACATCGGCAAACCGAAAACCGTAGGCTTCGCGTATACGGCGCACACGGCGGACAACTGCAATGTCACCGTTGGCTATGAAATCCATTTCCTTACACTGCTCGGTCCAGAAGTAGTTGTTCTTTGCCACCATCAGCAAATCGCCGCTGTTCAACTCGTCTTCCCGGTATAAGATGGTATTGCGTATTCCTTTATTATAAATATTGGCCCGCTTGTTGGAGCGGCAAATAACGATGGTTTCATCCATACCGGCATGGTCATAACAGTCGCTGATGGCCTCTATCAGTTCGTTGCCCGGCACAATACGGATGTCCGGGAATCCTTTTATGCGGACAGACGGCAAATCAAAGAATGCCTCTTCGGCAATGTAGCGGCGCAGCTCCGTAGCGTTCCAAAGGATGCCCGAATCGTGCAGTTGCCTCACTACATCGGTGAGTTGCGTCTCGTGAACTTCCAGTCCATATCCGCGAAGCATATCGGCCGACAATGCCGGACTCTCTTCTTCGCCTACGGGAGGCAACTGGGCAGTATCGCCTATCAGCATCAGGCGGCAATCCGTGCCTGCATACACATATTGGATGAGGTCGTCTAACAACCGACCCGTGCCGAATGTGGTTCCCGACAGGCCTTCGTTGGAAATCATGGAAGCCTCATCGACAATGAACAGGGTGTGCTGATGCAGGTTATCATCCAAAGAGAAGTTATCCATCTCGTTGGAGAAATTGCGTTGGCGGTAAATCTTTTTATGGATGGTAAAGGCAGCATGTCCGGCATGATGAGAAAACACCTTGGCGGCGCGTCCGGTAGGTGCAAGCAAGATGCACTTGCGTTGCAACTGGTCCAGTGTCTTTACCAAAGCTCCTATGAGCGAGGTCTTACCCGTTCCGGCATAGCCCTTTAAGAGGAAAACCGACTCGTTTTGGGGCGAAAATAGAAAATCTGCTAAATTTTTAACAGCTTTTTCTTGTTCTAAAGTTGGTTTATATGGAAAATTTCCCTTAATTTGCTGCACTAAATAATTTTTTATCATAATTGCGTATTAAAAAGTTCGAGAAACAGTACGTTATTAGATTTATTTATTTTATTTTTGCGATGCGAATATAAACTAAAAAAAACACATATTTATCATGAAAACAGTTATTAATATTGTATTGGCTGCTTGCGTTATCGGTTTGATATACGTTTGTTATGGCAGTATCATGGGACCGATCGAGTTTGATTCAGCTAAAAAAGCTCGCGAAAAACAAGTCATCGCTCGTTTGATTGACATCCGTAAGGCTCAGTTGGAGTATCGTAACCTGCACAACGGAGCATACACTGCGAGCTTCGACACTTTGATTGCCTTTGTTAAGACCGCAAAACTTCCTTTCGTAAAGAAAGAAGGAGTATTGAGCGATGCTCAGTTGGAATCTGGAATGACAGAAAAGAAAGCAATGGCTCTTATCAACAAAGCCAAGAAGACTGGTAACTGGAAAGAAGTGGAAAAAGAAGGATTGATGGATTTCAAGCGCGATACATTGTGGGTAGCCGTGATGGATACTATCTACGGACCGGGCTTCAATCCTGATTCTATGAGATATGTACCTTTCGGCAATGGTGCACAATTTGAGATGGAAACTCGTAACGATACAACCAAGTCGGGTGCTCCGTTGCACTTGTTCCAGGCTCAGACTCCGTATGAAACTTACTTGAGCGGACTGAACACACAGGAATTGGCTAACCTGAAAGACCTTCAGACTAAGTTGGGTAAATACTGCGGTTTGAGAGTAGGTGACATCGAACAGCCTAACAATAACGCAGGTAACTGGGAATAAGAATGACAGAACGTATCGATTTTACCAAATCGGAACAATACACATTATCCATCCGCCTCAGTGCGGATGGATTTTCTTTTTCTATCTACAACCCTCTCGCAGACGATGACTTCTGCTTTGAGTCATATCCGGTGGACGCTTCGCGGTCTTTGACGGCCAACCTGAAAGAGATGTTGGCAAGGACAGACGCTTTGAACCATCCCTACAAACGTGTCAATGTCCTTTATGACACGTCGCGTTTCACTTCCGTGCCTTTCGATGTGTTTGAAGACGAGCAGATGGACGGACTCTTTTATCACAACTTCCGGCAGGTTACGAACGAAATAGTTCTCTGCAACATATTGGGCAAAAGCAATACGGTGATTCTTTTCGGGATGGATAAGCATGTGCATCAGTTGGTGTTGGAACACTTCCCTAAAGCACGTTTCTTTTCCACCGTCAGTCCGCTTACGGAATATTTTGCCCGCAAGAGCCGGTTGGGAAACACCCGTAAGCTATATGCACATATACGCAAGCAGTTGATGGAAGTCTGTTGCTACGACCGTGGCAAATTGTTGCTCCTGAATTCTTTTTCCTGCAAGCAGGCAAGCGACTGCGTGTATTACCTATTATATATATGGGAGCAACTGGAGTATAACAGAGAGAAAGATGAATTGCATCTTGCAGGAGAATGGGCTACTAAAGAGGGGTTGCCCGAAGAACTTCGTAAATATCTTCGCCAGGTGTTCATTGTCTATCCGAAAGCCGAGTTCAACCGTTCGGGAATCAGTAAGATAGAAGAAATGCCTTTCGATATGCAAACTTTATTATTATGCGAGTAATCAGTGGAATATACAAACGGCGCAGGTTTGATGTGCCTCATTCTTTCAAGGCACGTCCTACTACGGACTTTGCCAAGGAAAACCTGTTCAATGTGTTAAGCAATAACTATTTCGACTTTGAGGACGGAGTGACAGCACTCGATCTCTTTGCCGGAACGGGAAGCATCAGCATAGAGTTGGTGTCGCGTGGTTGTGACCGGGTCATTTCGGTAGAGAAAGACCCACAGCACCTTGCATTCATATCGCAGGTGATGCGCGAAGTAAAGACGGACAAGTGTTTTCCGGTTCGCGCCGATGTGTTCAGGTTCATAGACAAGTGTAGCGAACAGTTCGACTTTATCTTTGCCGACCCTCCGTATGCGCTCGAAGGACTGGAAAGCATTCCGACCCGCATTTTTGAACGCGGTCTGCTGAAAGAAGACGGCCTGCTGGTATTGGAACACGGAAAGGACAATCATTTTGAGGACGACCCTCATTTCATCGAGCATCGCTCATACGGCAGTGTGAACTTCTCGTTCTTCAAAGCAACGGTGCAAGCAGCCGAACAATAGACTCTTCTACCTTTTGATACCAGGGGCGCTTTGTCCACTCCTTTCTTTGCAGCAGGATGGAGTCCTTCTGGTCTTGCAGGAAGATTTCTTTGATCTTTTGCGCCGAAGCCGAGTCATACATGAAAGCATTGATTTCAAAATTGTGTTCGAAGCTGCGGAAGTCCATATTCGTGGAGCCTATGGTGGAAAGCGTATCGTCACTTACCATGAGCTTGGAATGCAGGAAGCCTTTATTATAAAGGTAAATCTTTACTCCGGCCCTCATCATGTCATCCAAATAAGACATGGAGCCTAAATGGGTGATTCGGGCATCGGCACGCATCGGAATCATGATCCGCACATCGACACCTGCCAATGCTGCTGTCTTGAGCGAAAGCAAGATAGGGTCAGTGGGAAGCAGGTAGGGTGTCTGTATGTAGAAATACTTGCGGGAGCTGCTGATGGCTATCAGCAGTCCTTGCATGATGTCGTGCCATTCTCCCACAGGATTGGAGGTGACAATCTGTATCAACGCGTTTCCACAGGTTTCTATTTCGGGATAATAACGCGCAGAGGTTATCAGCGTGCGGTCCACTACATACCAGTCAGTAAGGAAAGCGGTCTGCAATCCATAAACAGCCTTACCCTCTATGCGGATATGTGCGTCCCTCCATATTCCCCACGGCACTCCCTTGATATAACGGCGGGCTATGTTCATGCCTCCGGTAAAAGCCACACGACCGTCTATCACGGCTATCTTACGATGGTTGCGGTAATTCACCTTGCTGGTAAAGAGCGGGAAGAATACTTTCAGGAAGCTGCGGACTTCGATGCCTGCTCCGCGCATTTCGTCATAGAACGTATGGGGCACGTGCCAACATCCCACATCGTCGTATAGCAAACGGACTTCCACTCCTTGACGGGCTTTGTCTATCAGCAAATCGCGCAGCAACCTTCCTGCCGAATCGTCCTCAAAGATATAGAATTGCAGGTGGATATGATGTTTGGCCTTTCCGATCTCTTTAATCAATGCCTGCAACATGGACAGACCGTCTGAATAAGTCTCAATGGCATTCCCGTCGAATGGCAGCGCATGGCTCACCTGCCTGAAGAAATGCATCAACTGATATTGTTCTTCGGGGCAGCTGAATGCCGCTTGTGCCTGATATTCTGCCATCGGATGTTTGGTCAGACGGGTTACTCCTTTCCGGCTGATCAGCTTTTCCTTGCGGGTGCTTCTGCCAAAGAAGAAATAGAACACCAATCCTATCACCGGCAGAAAAGCCAACACCAATATCCACGCCATCGTCTTCACAGGCTGGCGGTTGTCAAGAACCACAATGGCAATGGTGCCTATGATCATGACGAAATAAAGCACATGGAATGTGGTGGCAAATATGTCATTGAAGATGCTTAACTCTATCATAACCGATTACAATGAACAGTGAACCGATGGCAAACTTACAAAAAAAGTGTGTGTATCAAAAAAACATATTCAGAAAATAGACTCCTGTGTTTCGGTAGTCAACAATTCCAAAGCCTTGATACCCATTACGGAATTTCCTTTTGCATTCAGGCGCGGGCTCCATACGGCCACTGCGTAACGCTTCGGATAAATGGCAGCGATACCACCGCCCACACCGCTCTTGCCCGGCAGCCCCACCAAATATGAGAACTCTCCGGCTTCATCATAGAACCCACAAGTCTGCATGATGGCATTGATACGCTTCACCTGCGAGGCTGTGAGCCGGATGCCATCGAAATCAAAGGGTTTCTGATGATTGGCAAAAGGCAGGAAGGCACGCGCCAGGTCGCAGCAGGTCATTTCCACCGAACACATCAGGAAATAAAAGTGAAGTACGCGCTCTATCTCTCCTTCTATGTTGTGATGATATTTCAGCAGATTGGCGATGGCCGCATTCAGGTAGCCACAAGCCTGTTCGGACGAGGCCACTTCGGGGTTATAGTCTATCCGGTTATTGCCGGCCAGTGCACGGACAAAGCGCAGGAAGTCATCTTCCGGATGTTTCAGATGCTTCAGCAACACATCGGCCAGCACAATGGCTCCGGCATTGATAAACGGATTACGCGGAATGCCCTTCTCCACTTCCAACTGAATAAGCGAATTGAAAGCCGTCCCCGACGGTTCCTTACTGACCCGTCTCCACAGTTCGTCTCCCTCAAAGCTGAGGCAGGCAGCTAAAGAGAATACTTTCGATATACTCTGTATGGAGAACGGAACAAAGGCATCCCCTTCCGGGAATGTCCGTCCTTGAATGGTGTGGATACACATTCCGAACTGTTCGGGATTGACCCGTGCCAGCGCAGGAATATAGTCGGCCTGCTTTCCCTCCTGTGCGTATGGAAGGATAGCCTGATGGATGTCTTTCAATATTTGCTGATAATTCATAGTTTGTTTGGTTTATTTTTCAGTATAGTCCCCGTTTGCCCTGATGAGTTCTATGAGCTTTTCCACAGCCTGCTCTTCGGGGATATTCTTTTCTATGCATTCTTTCTTCTTATAAAGGCTGATTTTACCTCGTCCGGCTCCCACATAACCGTAATCGGCATCGGCCATTTCACCCGGACCGTTCACGATGCAGCCCATGATACCAATCTTCAGCCCTTTCAGGTGCGAAGTGGCTGCCTTGATGCGGGCAATGGTTGCTTCCAGGTCATACAGCGTGCGGCCGCAACCCGGACAAGAGATGTATTCCGTCTTGCTGGTGCGTATGCGCCCGGCCTGCAGGATGCCGAAAGCCGTGGTATCTACCAGCAGATGCGACAACGGACCTTGATTATAAAGGAAGATTCCGTCACACAAGCCGTCGAATATCAGTGCTCCCATGTCGGCGGCAGCTTTTATCTGCAAGTCTTCGGCCACGCTCTCCTGATAGAACTGGAAGAATACCAGCGGATTCTGCAAGCCTTCGTTCATCAGTTCGTGAGCCATGGCGCGGAACTCGCCCAAACGGTTGGGATGATTGCTCTGCGCAATGATTACCACTTCGGGATGCAACCTGAGGGCGGCAATCACCTCTTCGTTCATGGCCATGTAAGGCAGGAAGAGGAACTTCAGCGGACAGGCCGTGTGGTGAAGCTCCATCATTTGCAGATAGTTGAAAGCCGGATAGACATTTTCGTCCGAAGGATTCCATGCATCGGCATCCACTATGTAACGGATGTCCTTATCGCGTTCGGCAGGAAGGTCTTGCCCGCAATAGATGTAGTCGGGACGGAACTGAGGATGAACCTCCCACGAACCTTCCAGGCGTTCGCTTATCACTACAGGCAGGTTGTCTCCGCCTATGTCGGCCACGGCACGCGTAACCCGACGAACGGGAGAAAGATAGTCGAATCCCTCAGCTTCCTTACCGGGGATGTAGGGATGTCCTTCGCGAGATAAAATATAATCCACCAACTTGCGCGCCACGGGTATCTCGGCTTCGGGCGCTTCGCTTAACGATACGCGAATGGTATCGCCCAATCCGTCGGCCAGCAAGGCACCGATGCCTAAGGCAGACTTGATGCGTCCGTCCTCTCCATCGCCGGCTTCGGTCACTCCCAAATGCAGAGGAAATGCCATGCCTTCGGCTTCCATGCGGTGCACCAGCAGACGCACGGTCTTCACCATGACCACCGTATTGGAGGCTTTGATGGAAATGACCACATCCGTGAATGCCTGCTCCACGCAGATGCGCAGAAACTCCATGCAAGATTCCACCATGCCTTCGGGCGTATCGCCATAGCGGGACATGATGCGGTCGGACAACGAACCGTGGTTCACGCCAATGCGGATGGCTGTATGGTTCTCGCGGCAGATGTTCAGGAAGGGAACGAAACGGGCACGTATTTTCTCTATCTCCTGTGCATACTCTTCATCGGTGTATTCCAGCTTGCGGAAGGTACGTCCCGGATCTACGTAATTACCCGGATTGATGCGCACTTTCTCTGCATAGAGGGCAGCCACATCGGCCACTTTGGGATTGAAATGCACGTCGGCCACTAACGGAGTATCATATCCCTGCGAGCGCAAACCGATGTTGATGTTCTTCAGGTTCTCGGCTTCGCGTACCCCCTGAGTAGTGAGGCGCACGTATTCGCCACCGGCATCAATGATGCGTCGAGCCTGCGCCACGCAGGCTTCGGTATCCATGGTGACGGTGTTGGTCATGCTCTGAATGCGGATGGGATTGTCTCCACCCAAAGGAGTCCCGCCGATATGTACCTGCGAGGAGATTCGGCGGGAGTAGTTGAATAAATCCATGTATATTAATCAGTTTGTCTTATACTCGAATTTCACTTCTTTCAACTCTTCGTTGGCTTTGACGATTTTTTGTTTCAGGCTTTCTTTGTAGTGTGCCAGGCGGTCGGCCAGTTCCGCGTCACTCAGAGCCAGCATCTGCACGGCCAGTATGGCGGCATTCATGGCACCGTTGATAGCCACGGTAGCCACAGGTATGCCGGGAGGCATCTGAATGATGGAGTAAAGGGCATCCACACCGTCAAGCACGGAGCCTTTCACGGGTACGCCGATGACGGGCAACGTGGTATTGGCAGCTATCACGCCGGGCAGGGCGGCAGCCATGCCAGCAGCAGCAATAATGACGCGCAAGCCACGTCCGGCAGCTTGTTTGGCAAATTCTTCTACGGCTTCGGGAGTACGATGTGCCGAAAGGGCATTCATCTCGAAAGGTACATGCATTTCGTCCAGCAGCTTGGCGGCTTTCTCCATGACAGGAAGGTCTGAAGTGCTGCCCATAATAATACTTACAATTGGTTTCATTGTTCTGTTTGGTTCTATTTATATTATTTATAGTGTATAGTCTGACAATGAAGAAACAGATTTTCCCGTAAGGATGCCTCATGTGCCGCCCCTACGGGAAAATAAAACATTTTATTCGTTTACCAATGCCTTGTAAGCTTCGGCATCCAGCAGGTCATTGATGTCTTCTGCGTTGTTCGGCTTAATCTTAATCAGCCAGCCTTCGCCATAAGGATCCTTGTTCACCAGTTCCGGATTGTCGGCCAATGCTTCGTTCTGTTCCAGCACTTCGCCTGCAATCGGCAAGAAAAGGTCAGAGATAGTCTTTACTACTTCGATGGTACCGAACACTTCTTCTTTTTCCAGAGTTTCGCCCACGGTGGGAATATCTACAAATACAATATCGCCCAACTGTTCCTGTGCGTAATCGCTGATACCTACATAGGCTTCATCACCTTCTATGCGTATCCATTCATGGTCTTTTGTGTACTTTACATTGCTTGGAAATTCCATAATGCTTTTTCATTTATAAGGTTAATACTAAAAAACGGTTCAAATAAACAAAATTCCCGCGACACCACAAAACAATCCGACAACAAATCCGGCTAAAACCTCCAATAATGTATGTTGACGGACGATAATTCGGGCCGTTCCCAACATTCCCGATAACAAAATGAAAAAACTGAGCCACCAGACGGGATTGAAGTTGAACAGGAAACTATAGGACAACAGACCGCCCACCATCATGCCGCCGCCTGCC
>JAUNIV010000084.1 GCA_030523385.1 Bacteroidales bacterium
GGCCTGCGGGTGCAGCCTTTCAAATGTGGTCCTGACTATATAGACACCCAGTATCACACATTGGCTGCCGACAGTGAATCGGTCAATCTGGATACATGGATGGCATCTGTCACGCACGTGCAACACCTATATAATAAATATGGTGAAGGTGCCGACGTGTGTGTCACCGAAGGCGTGATGGGATTGTTCGACGGCTATCGGAGGATGCAGGGAAGCAGTGCCGAAATAGCCAGATTACTGAATATTCCGGTAGTGCTTGTGGTGAGTGCCCGTTCCACAGCCTACTCTGTGGCTCCGTTGCTCTATGGCTTCAAGCATTTCAATCCGGCCGTGAAGATTGCCGGAGTGGTGTTCAACCAGGTTTCTTCTCCTTCGCATTATGCCTACTTGCGCGAGGCGTGCACGGATGCAGGAGTGGAATGCTTAGGATATTTGCCGGTGACGGAAGAACTGAAGATACCTTCGCGCCACTTAGGACTGACGCTGACCGAGAAGCGTTCCATGAATGTGCTGATAGAGCAGGCGGCTGCATTGGTAGAGAAATATGTGGATGTAGATAAGTTGCTGAATCTTTGCCAGCGTGGTTTCCCTTGCCGTTACACCTTGCCATATAGTGCCGAGGTAGGAGTGGAGAGCTTGACGATGTCCCGTGGAAACCTGCGTATCGCCGTAGCCCGTGACCCGGCTTTTAGTTTTGTATATCGTGAGAATCTGGCTCGTTTGGCCAAAGTGGGAAAGATAACCTATTTCAGTCCCGTATATGGCAGCGACCTGCCGGAAGCCGATTTGGTTTATCTTCCGGGTGGTTATCCCGAACTCTTTGCCCGCCAGTTGCATCGTCGCAAGCGGTTGATGGAATCATTGAGGAGTTATGCCGAAGACGGAGGAAAGATATTGGCGGAATGTGGCGGGATGATGTTCCTTACCCGTTCGCTTACAGCCCGGCAGGGCGGTACGGCATATCCCATGACGGGCGTATTGCCGTTGGACAGCACGATGGTGGGTGCCAGACTGCATTTAGGATACAGGCGTCTGCAATATGGCAACATGGAATTGAGAGGACACGAATTTCACTATTCCAGCATAACCATGCCCGATGCACTGCCTTCCGTGGCACGGCAATTCAATGCCAAGGGCACCGAAGTGAATACCCCCCTTTACCGATACAAGAACGTGATAGCCGGTTATACCCATTTGTATTGGGGAGAAACGGATATCCTGAAACTATGGGAACAATGAGAAGGATTTATACACGGACAGGCGATCGGGGCACTACCGGCATTCATGGCGGAGAGCGGGTGCCCAAGGATGATATACGTATAGAAGCCAATGGCACGCTGGACGAGCTGAATGCCTTGATAGGCATAGTTCGCTCACTCCTGCCGACCGAACACGAATGGCAATCCCTGCTTTTCGGAATCCAGAAGAACCTGATGACGGCGATGAGTCTGGTAGCCACGCCGGCGGCCAAACGGGCAGACAATCCGAATGAATTGCCTTTGGATTTGGTGTCCGATTGTGAAAAGGCTATGGACGGACTAATGGCGCAGACAACGGATAATGGCTATTTCATCCTGCCCGGCGGAACGCCTATTGCCGCCCAGTTGCAATATGCACGGACGGTAGCCCGTAGGGCCGAGCGCAGACTGTGGACGCTCCATCGCCAAGATGCACTGCCCGAAGCAATCCTTCAATACCTCAACCGCTTGTCCGATTTGTTCTTCGTGATGGCGCGTTACGAGGTGCAGCAACAGAATTGGACGGAAGAAAAATGGCAGTCCTTTGCCTATAAACGTAAGAAAAAGAATTGACCCTATGCTCCATCAGACATTACACCCCATTATGCTGGCAGGTACAGGCAGCGATGTAGGCAAGAGTATTCTGGCCGCTGCCCTGTGTCGTATCTTCCGGCAAGACGGTTACAGACCCGCACCTTTCAAGGCACAGAACATGGCTTTGAACTCTTATGCCACTCCCGAAGGTTTGGAGATTGGCCGTGCACAGGCCGTGCAAGCCGAAGCGGCCGGCATTCCCTGCCACACCGATATGAATCCCTTGCTCCTGAAGCCCAGTTCGGACTGCACCTCGCAAGTGGTATTGAACGGCCGCCCTATCGGCAACCGCAATGCCTACGAGTATTTCCGCCGCGAAGGACGCGAGGAACTGAGACAGGAAGTAAACGCTGCTTTCGACCGCCTGGCGGCACGCTACAATCCCATTGTCATGGAAGGGGCGGGCAGTATATCCGAAATAAACCTGCGCGATACGGATTTGGTGAATATGCCCATGGCTCGTTATGCCGATGCCGATGTATTGCTGGTGGCCGACATTGACCGTGGAGGCGTTTTTGCCAGTGTGTATGGTTCCGTCATGCTTCAGACACCTGAAGACCGCCGACGCATCAAAGGCATTATCGTCAATAAGTTTAGGGGAGACCTCCGTCTGTTTGAGTCGGGAGTGAAGATGATGGAAGAATTGTGCGGCATTCCCGTATTGGGCGTTATACCTTATTATAAGGATATACACATAGAGGAGGAGGATTCCGTAGTGCTGGACTATAAACGCATGCAGGCATCAGCCGGTAAAATCAATGTGGCGGTGGTATTGCTCCGTCATCTGTCCAATTTCACAGACTTCAATGTATTGGAAAGGGATGAGCGGGTGCACCTTTACTACACCAACAACACGGACGAACTGGCCAAAGCCGATATAATCTTGTTGCCTGGCACGAAAAGCACGCTGGACGATTTGTACGAACTCCGCAGAAACGGGGTGGCACAAGCCATATTGCGTGCTCATAGGGAGGGCGCAACGGTGATGGGCATTTGCGGTGGTTATCAGCTGATGGGCATGGAAGTGAACGACCCCGAAGGTGTGGAAGGAGATATACGCCGGTTGCCGGGATTGGGATTGCTTCCTGTCTCGACCACGATACAAGGAGAGAAGATAACCCGCCAGGTATCTTTCCGGTTTTTGGACAACGAGTCAGTGTGCCAAGGTTACGAGATACACATAGGCCGTACAGAACCGGTGACTGATGCCGCGCCCTCACCCTTGAACCGTATGGAAGACGGCAGGGTGGATGGTTACTTTGCAAATGCCAAGTGCATGGGTACGTATATCCACGGCATCCTCGACAATCAAGCTTTCATAGACTACCTGTTGGCTCCCTATACAGGTAAGTCGGAGCATACAGCCACAGACCACCAAGCCTATAAGGAAATGCAGTATGACAAGCTGGCCGACCATGTGCGTCGCCACCTCAATATGCCTTTGTTGTATCAAATAATGACCGACCATGATTGAAGGACACGGCGATGACGCTTACAAGTATGCAGGCATACGAATCAATTTCAGTTCGAATGTCTATAACCATGCAGACCACGAGGGATTGTACCGACATCTGTATGAACGGATGGCATGCATCCGCACCTATCCCGAGCCTCAGCCATATTCCTTAGAGAAAGAGTTGTCAGCACATTTGCGTCTCTCTTCGGATGAAGTCTGCGTGACCAACGGGGCAACCGAGGCCATTTACTTGATAGCCCAGACCTTCCGCAACCATGTATCGGCAATATGGATGCCTACTTTCAGCGAATATACCGATGCCTGTAGGCTGCATGGCCATCGGGTGATACCTTTTTACGATTGGGACACTTTGCCTGCCGAAGCGCAGTTGGTGTGGCTCTGCAATCCCAATAATCCTACGGGCGAGACACGAAGCAAGGAGATGCTGGAAACCGGGATGAAGGCTCGTCCCCGATGCCTGTTTGTCATCGACCAGTCATACGAGGCGTTTACGCAAAAGCCATTGTTCTCAGCCCGTGAGGCGGTAGCCTTTCCCAATCTTCTGTTGTTGCATTCGCTTACCAAGCGTTTTGCCATTCCGGGCTTGCGGGTGGGATACATTACGGCGGCTGCTCCGTTGTTGCAATCCGTCCGTCTGCAACGCATGCCGTGGTCAGTAAACAGCCCGGCCATAGAAGCCGCACACTACCTGCTTCGACAGGAAGCAGACTGCCATCCGGATATATCCTTGCTGCTGAAAGAGAAAGACCGTCTGTCTCAGGAATTACTTTCCATAGGCGGAATAGATGTATGGCCTTCGGACACTCACTTCCTATTGGCACGGCTGCGCACCGGACGGGCTTCGGCACTGAAAGATTACCTCGCCACGGAGCATGGCATACTGATTCGCGATGCTTCCAACTTCGAGGGATTGGACGAACACTTCTTCCGCATAGCCGCACAAACTCCGGAAGAGAACGATGAACTTATAGATTGTATCAGACAATGGATGTATATGTAGCGATATTGCCTTTGCTCATAGGTTGGGTGCTCGACCTTTGTTTGGGCGACCCGATGTGGCTTTCCCATCCCGTGATATGGTTTGGGAAGATGATTTCTTTCTGCGAGAAACGATGGAACAATGGCCGTTACCGCCGATGGAAGGGCGGAGTGTGTGCGGTGTCGCTTATCGGTTTGGTGTATGCAGGAACTGCCTGCCTATTGCGTCTGTCGGCTATGTCAGGTATTTGGCTTTCTACGGTGGTTTCCACGCTGTTGGTGTTCTATTGTCTGGCAGGCACGACCCTCATTCGCGAGGTAAAGATGGTATTCTTAGCCGCCGACCGTTCATTGGAGGAGGGTAGGAGACAGGTGGCCCGCATCGTAGGACGCGATACCTCCGAACTGACAGGCCACGAAGTGCGTACTGCTGCATTGGAAACCTTAGCCGAGAACTTGAGTGATGGCGTGATAGCTCCGTTGTTTTGGTACATGCTGTTGGGCGTGCCGGGCATGCTTGCTTACAAGATGGTGAATACGCTCGACTCTATGATTGGTTATCGCAACGAGCGTTATCGGGCATTCGGCTGCGTGGCTGCCCGCATTGACGATGTGGCCAATTATATTCCTGCCCGTCTTACAGCCTTGCTTATGATATGGGCGGCCGGACGTCCCGGTCTGATTCGTTTTGTCATCCGTTATGGCTCTTGCCATGCCAGTCCCAATTCGGGTTATCCTGAGTCTGCCCTTGCCGGTATCCTGAATTGCCGTTTCGGAGGTCCTCACTACTACTTCGGAGAGTTGGTTTATAAACCCTACATCGGAGAGTACGAACGTGTGCTGACCACGGCAGATATGCGGAAGGCTGTGCGGGTAAACCGATGTGCGGAAGTAATGATGGTGATGATTGTGCTTTTGATTATCTTGTTTCCTTTGTTATAACTTTCTTGTTCGCTTATTTTTATAAATCAGAAATACACAAGAGGCCGACTGCTCAATGAGTTTAAACAGTCGGCCTCGTTGCTCTTAAAAAACGATATGTAATCTTTTAAATAATATATTGCGATGAGATGGATTCGTTATTCATCACGCGGCGGATGGTTTCGGCAAACATGTCGGCAATGGTCAACTGTTTTACCTTAGAACAACGCTGAGTATAAGGAATACTGTCTGTGAAGACCATTTCCTCTATCTCAGAGTTTTGGATACGTTCCGTAGCCGGGTCAGACATTACGCAGTGAGAAGCAATGGCACGAACCGACAAAGCTCCGGCTTCCTTCATGATGTTGGCAGCCTTGGTAATGGTGCCGGCTGTATCTACCATGTCGTCTATCAATATCACGTTCTTGTCCTTTACATCGCCAATGATTTGCATAGTGGCCACTTCGTTGGCTTTCAGGCGGGTCTTGTTGCACAAAACCAAAGGTACACCTAAATACTTGGAGTAGGTGCTGGCACGCTTGGAACCACCTACATCGGGAGTGGCGATTACCAGATTGTCGAGATTCAGTGACTCAATGTAAGGCAGGAAGACACCCGAAGCATACAGGTGGTCCACCGGAACATCGAAGAAACCTTGGATTTGATCGGCATGCAGGTCCATAGTCATCAGTCGGTCAATGCCGGCTACGCTCAACAGGTCGGCCACCAGCTTGGCACCGATGGAAACACGTGGCTTGTCTTTTCTGTCTTGACGCGCCCATCCGAAGTAAGGGATAACAGCGACAATGCTTTTGGCAGAAGCTCTCTTGGCCGCATCAATCATCAGCAGCAGTTCCATCAGATTGTCTGAGTTAGGGAAAGTGGACTGAACCAGGAAGACATGCGCGCCTCTGATCGATTCTTCGTAAGAAACAGCGAACTCACCATCGGCAAAGTGCATGATGTTCATGTTTCCCAATTCGCAACCGAGGCTGTTACAAATTTTCTCTGCAAGGTATCTCGACTTTGTTCCCGAGAATACCATAAAAGGTGCTTTTTTGCTCATTTTTGTAATAGATATAACCTATTTGTTAATTTGCGGGCAAAGGTACGCATTATAATTAGAATTAAAAAATAGAAATGTGAAAATAACTTCATTTCATTGTAATATCTTTCTGCGGTTTGGCTTAGTCGGCTATGTCCCTCAGTTTACGGAAATGTGTTATTACGTTTCGGTAATCGCGGTCGGTGCAGGGATTGAACTTGCTCCATACGGCACCCAACACGGCTGCTCCGCCAAAACCATAGTCCTTTACTTCGGGCAGGTTGTCTTCGTCTATGCCGCCCAGTGCTATGACTTTCCGGTCTATGATGCCCGATTTGGAGGCGGCACGCAGGGCTTCGGCTGTGTAGGCCGAATTGTAATTCAGTTTGGAGATACTGTCGAACACGGGACTTAGGAAAACGTAATCACAGCCGGACTTACGTTCTTTTACTTCGTTCAGCGAATGACACGAACAACTGATGTGCCCTTTATAACCATCGGGCGGAAAGGGGTTTCGTCCGTTCAGGTGTATGCCTTTCAGCCTGTATTCTTCTTTCAGATAGAAATGTCCGTGCACCACGATACGCTTGTGATACTGTTCGGGAATGAGTGTAAGCAGGCGTTCCGCAAACATGGGCGCGGTGTGGGGCTTCCGTAGGTGGAGTATATCCAACCCTTCTTCAAACAGGGCTGTTATTATCTTGTCTTCTTCCACGAAGTACGTGGGAGTTGTGATTAGAATCAACTTCATACCTTATACTATAAATGCTGAGCAAAGATAGTAACCTATTTGTAATATTCCTAACGGAATGATGTATTTTTGATGCTCTGCGCGGTGAATTTGCCATCGCCGCGCAGAAAGCTTTCAGCAAGTCAGGATATGGGTCTGCATGGTTCTCAAGTCAATGACCCACAGTTTCCCGCTCAGCACTTCGCCATAGCCTCCGATGATTTTCAGCACTTCGGTAGCCTCAACGCAACCCACAATGCCGGGAGTTACTCCTATCACGCCTTTGGGCGGATGGGGCATGGAGAGCATTTCTTCTTCGTTGGGGAAGAAATGTCGGTAGTCGGGACCACCTTGATAATTGCACACGGACACTTGTCCGTCGAAGGCGCGGATGGCTCCGTGCACATAGACTTTTCCTAATCGGACACAGGTGTCATTGATGAGGTAACGGGTGGCGAAGTTGTCGCATCCGTCCACCACGATGTCGTAGGGAGCGATGAGTGTTTCGGCATTTTCCGGGGTGAGACGCACGGGATAAGCCTCTATGTGTACGCTGCTGTTCAGGGCTTCCAGTCGTTTTTTGGCTTGAAATACTTTGGTCATTCCCATTTCGGATTCGCTGTAGAGCACCTGGCGTTGCAGGTTGCTGACGCTTACTACATCATCGTCCACCAGTCCGATGGTGCCTACGCCGGCTCCTGTCAGGTAAAGGGCGATGGGAGAGCCTAACCCTCCTACGCCTACAATGAGGACTTTGGCACTTTGCAGGCGGCGCTGGCCTTCTTCTCCCAATTCGGGGAGCATGATTTGGCGGTTGTATCTTTCCATTATTATTATTGAATATAATGTTTGTCTGTTTATCTGTAGGGGCAGAATATTTTCTGCCCGATGACGTTCACGTGGATATTCTCAGTGGGTGTTATCGGGCGCAAGATATTGCGCCCCTACAAAGTTTATAGCTTCATTCTGTCAAACGAGGCATCCCAGTCTTTCCACACCGGTTCGCGTCCCAATGCTTTGAGGGCATGTTCCACTTCTACGGCAGTGCGTTCGTCGCTCACGTGGAACTGCTCCAATGCCTGCGGATAGGTGTAATATCCGCCCGGTTCCGTCTTGCTTTCGGCACTCATGGTCGTTACGCCCAGTCCTGCCATGTGGTCGCGGATGTATGCAGGTTCGCGGGTAGAGTAGGAGATGTCCACATCATGGTCGAAGATACGCATGGCAAAGGTGAGCTGAGCCAGTTCGCGGTCGGTCATGATGACGTTGGGTTGGAAGCCTCCATTCTCTGCCGGACGCATACGGGGGAAGTTCACGCTGTACTTTGTCTTCCAATAATGTTTCTGCAAGTAGCGCAGGTGATAGGCCATCATGGTAACATCCGTGCGCCATTCCTCCAGTCCGATAAGTACACCCATGCCGATGGAGTGTACGCCTGCCTGTCCCATGCGGTCGAACCCATCCACCCGCCATTCGAATTTCGACTTCATGCCGCGCGGGTGGTAGATGTTATAGTGTGCCTTGTTATACGTTTCCTGGAAACAGATGACACCGTTCAGCCCGTGCTCTATCAGTTCGGCATATTCTTCGGCTTTGAGTGGCATGACCTCTATCTTCAGGTTGCTGAAATATTTTTTGGCAATGTCCAATGCCCGTGCCAAGTAGGGCACGCCTGCTTTGGCAGGATTCTCTCCCGTCACGATAAGCAGGTTCTCGAAAGGCCCCAGCTTCTTGATGGCACGATATTCGTCCTCCATCTGTTCAGAAGTAAGGATGGTGCGTGCCATGGGGTTGCTGATATGGAATCCGCAATACACGCACGAGTTGGTGCATGAGTTGGTGATATACAGCGGTATGAACATGGAGATGGTTTTGCCGAATCGTTCTTCGGTATATTTCTTGCTCAGCTGTGCCATGGTTTCCAGATAGGGAGCGGCGGCAGGAGAGATAAGAGCCATGAAGTCCTCCACGTCACAATGTTCCTTGCCAAGGGCGCGACGCACATCGGCTTCGGTTTTGGCATAAATGGTTCGGGTGGTTTCTTCCCAGTCTATCTTTTGTAGTTCTTCACTAAACATAATGTCCTTGAATTATAAAATTATTGTTTCCCGTGGGTACGAACCCATGTATTCCGTATCTTCTTCAATACATTGCTGCGTGCACATTGCACGGCGGCAGTGTAATATTCGGGTTCCATATTC
>JAUNIV010000085.1 GCA_030523385.1 Bacteroidales bacterium
GGGCGAAGATGGCTGCATAGTTCAGGTCGAAGATGTCATCCAGATGCGCTTCGCCGGTGAAGGGGAGTACCAGTAGTGATATCCATAATATCTGGCAGGCTATATAGACTTGTGCAAAGAAATTCTCGGTGAGGTTTATGCGGCGGCCGATAGGAGTGCGGCGGAAGCTCCAGCGAGTGCCCAATGTAAAGATGGGAAGCAGGGCCAGAATGCTAAAAGCCTTGTTGCCGTGTATCCAGCTTTTCATCAGATTGGCCACGGCATTGATGAAGCTGTTGTCGGGCAGCAGGCTGCTCTTCTTTTCTTGAGATTGCTTTTCGCTTACGGCAACGGCAGCGGTTGATACGGTCTCAACTATGTCTCCTATGAGATATTCATTTGTCTTCTTTTTCTCCTTGTCCCACTTTTCAGCCAATGCCATGTTTACACGCTTTTGCTCCGAGGCTGTAGCTTCGGAAGCTTTGGCGCTATCTGTATAAGCGATGCTTTGTGACAGGAAATACTTGCTGCTGTCTTTGGCGGCATATTTTTGTTTGCTCTTCAGGTGTTCTATCAGTTCGTCATATCCCGGTGTGACGGTTGTTTCCTCTTCTTTTCGTTGGATAGCTTCGGGGTCTATCAGTTGCACGGCCATGATGTAGAGTGCTGCCATGACAAAGAGTGTCTGGAAGGGCTTGAAGTAATGCACCCGTTTGCCGCTCAGGTAGTCGCGTATCATGTAGCCGGGACGTATCAGAAACTCAAACAGATTGCGGCTGAATCCGTCGTCGATGTTGAAGAATCCGCTCAGTATGTTCTGGAAAGCATTGCGTATGGTGAAGCGTGAAGTGTCTCGTGCTTGTCCGCAGTGCGGGCAATAATTTCCTTCGTAAGCCTTGCCGCAATTCATGCACGTATAGGGTTTTGTGTTTTCCTTCTCTTCTGCTTTTCCCCTTATTTGTTTTTGATGAATCAGTCTGTACCATGCTGTGACCTTAGTTGGTACATATTTGCACGGCTTGTATGGCGTAAACCTCTCTACTAAAGGAAGCAGCGTGAGGTTATCCAATATCTGCCGATGCGGAAATGCAGCCAGTTCCTCGCGGGTGGTCATTCCGTTCAGCACCCCTGCAAAGTCCACTTTGGCTTGTTGGGCAGCCTGAGCATCTACCGTACTGTCACCTATATAGAGTGTTTCCGCTTTGGTGCGATGCAGTTTCCACAATGCTTTGCGGATGCCTTGCGGATGAGGTTTGGGCTTCTTCACGTCTTCACCTCCGATGATGATATCGAAGAAATTGGCCGGTAGATGTTTGTCCAGCATCTCATGGATGCGGTAACGGTATTTGGTGGAGATGATACCCAATTTGGCTCCCTGTCGTTTCAGTTGCATCAGCACGTCTACCGTCTCCGGAAAGAACACGGTGTTTACGGTCATGTGCGTGTCGGCTTCCTTTACATATTCCTTCTTATAGGCCGCTAAAGTTTCGGGCGAGGTGATGCCTGTCAATATGCTGAATGATTCTTCTAAGGTCTTTCCTATGGTTCGCTTGATGGTTTCATCCGATATGCCTGTGTGGCCGTGACGTTCCAGTACATTTCGGAAGCAAATCACAATGCCGCGCGATGAGTCTGCCAGTGTATAATCGAAGTCGAATAAATAGGTCGTGTATCTCATAAATCTATACCTTATATTATTATGGTGCGAAAATAATTCTTTTTTTCTTATCTCAATGTGGTTTTCATACGATTTTCCTAAAAAGCATTTTAAAAGATTTCGTACCTTTGCCGCCCGAAAGAATAAAAGAACGATCATGGAATTATTTAGCAAAATGATAGCTAAGGCACTGAATGTTGCCGAACGTCAAGTTGACAACACGCTGGCCCTATTGGATGGAGGAGCCACTGTCCCCTTCATAAGCCGATACCGTAAGGAAGTGACCGGAGGATTGGACGAAGTACAGATAACCGAAATAAAGGAACGGAGCGAAAAACTTCGTGAGTTGGCCAAACGGAAAGAAACCATTGTAGGAACTATCGAGGAACAGGGAGCCATGACTCCTGAACTGAAAGAACGCATAGACCGCACGTGGGATGCTACTGAATTGGAGGATATCTATCTGCCTTACAAACCTAAACGGAAGACACGTGCGCAGGTTGCACGACAGAAAGGATTGGAACCATTGGCCATATACCTGCTACAGCAAAACGGCAAAAAGCCGTTGGAACAACAAGTTCGTAGCTTCGTAAAGGGCGAAGTGAAGGACGAGGAAGAAGCCCTGAAAGGTGCGCGAGACATCATAGCCGAACAGGTAAGTGAAGATGAACAGGCCCGAAACAGACTGAGAAACCAGTTTGCCCGGCAAGCTGTCATCAGTGTCAAGGTAGTGAAAGGCAAGGAGGAGGAAGCCGATAAATACCGGAATTACTTTGACTTCAGCGAACCGTTGAAGAGGTGTTCCTCCCACCGCCTGTTAGCCATGCGTAGGGGAGAAGCCGAAGGATTGCTGAAGGTAAGCATCAGTCCTGACGACGAGGAATGTTGCGAAAAACTGGAGCACATGTATGTGCGAACCGACAATGAATGTGGCAGACAGGTGCGTGAAGCAGTGCGCGATGCCTACAAACGTCTGCTGAGACCTTCCATCGAAACAGAATTTGCTGCATTGAGCAAAGAGAAAGCCGATCGTGAGGCCATACGTGTATTTGCCGACAATCTGCGTCAGTTGCTGTTGGCTTCTCCGTTAGGCCAGAAGCGGGTAATAGGTATAGACCCCGGCTTCCGTACAGGATGTAAAGTGGTTTGTTTGGATGCACAGGGAAACTTGTTGCATAACGAAACCATCTATCCGCATCCACCTAAAAATGAAAGGCTGATAGCCGGACGAAAGCTGATAAAGCTGGTAGAACAGTATAAGACGGAAGCCATAGCCATAGGTAATGGAACTGCCGGACGGGAAACGGAGAGCTTCATCAAAGGATTGACATTCTATTGCGACCTGCAGGTGTTTGTGGTGAGTGAAGATGGGGCATCCGTTTATTCGGCATCCAAAATAGCACGCGAAGAGTTCCCGGAGTATGACGTAACCGTACGTGGTGCCGTGTCTATAGGACGCCGTTTGATGGATCCGCTGGCCGAATTGGTGAAGATAGATCCCAAATCAATAGGAGTAGGGCAGTACCAACACGATGTGGATCAGACGGAGCTGAAGAAATCATTGGACCAGACTGTGGAGAGTTGCGTGAACTTAGTGGGCGTAAACGTGAACACGGCCAGTAAGCATCTGCTGACGTACATATCCGGATTGGGACCGGCATTGGCACAGAATATCATAGATTATCGGGCAGCCAACGGGCCGTTTGGCTCGCGCAAAGAATTGCTGAAAGTACCGCGTATGGGTGCTAAGGCATTTGAACAAAGTGCAGGATTCTTACGCATTCCGCAGGCTGATAATCCGTTAGACAATTCGGCTGTACATCCCGAAAGCTATCCGGTGGTAGAGCAGATGGCGCGTGATTTGCAGTGCACTGTGAGCGAACTGATGGCCGATAAAGAGTTGCGTTCACGCATAGATATCAATCGATATGTAACTCCCACAGTGGGACTCCCCACACTGACAGACATCATGCAGGAACTGGATAAACCCGGACGTGACCCTCGCAGCCAGATAGAAGTGTTCCACTTTGACGAAAGCATAAGGACAATAAATGATTTGAAAGAAAGAATGGAGTTGCCGGGCATTGTGACGAACATTACCAACTTTGGTTGCTTTGTGGACGTCGGAATCAAAGAGAACGGATTGGTGCATGTCTCGCAATTATGCCAGGAATATACGACAAATCCCGGCGATGTTGTTAAGCTGCACCAGCATGTGCGGGTGAAAGTCTTGAGCGTAGAACTGGAGCGCAAGCGCATACAGTTCACCATGATAGGGGTGAACCAAAATGCTTGAATATTCTGCTCCTACATTATAATAATATAAAAGAAAACAATGATGGAAACAGTAGAAAATACAAATTACCGATGGTTTGTGTTTTATAATAACAGCCTGTTGGTAGTGACGAGAGAAGGTAAACAAAGTGTTCCTTGTGGTACAGAACCACCCATGCCCGTACCTATAGGGAGCACCATACATACTGTGGGGCAGTTGGGAGGAGATGTGGCAAAAGCATACGCCGTACATACTCCCTGCTTTGAAAACGAACAGGGGGATAGGCAGATGATGGATCTGCGCACTTCTTACGACTACCTGACACAAGAGGAATACGACATGGCCGGAAAGGCTTTCGAGATATTGAATTGGGATAAGAACAGCCGTTACTGTCCCATGTGCGGTGTGCCTACGGTGCAGATTTCGCCCATAGCCAAAAAGTGCCCCGAATGCCGACAGGAGATATATCCGCGCATCTCGCCTGCCATCATTGTGTTGATACGTAAGGAAAACAGCGTACTGCTGGTACATGCCCGAAACTTTCGGGGCACTTTCTACGGATTGGTGGCTGGCTTTCTGGAGCCGGGCGAGACACTGGAAGAATGCGTTCATCGCGAAGTAATGGAGGAAACCGGACTGCGTATCAAGAATCTGAAATACTTCGGCAGTCAGCCTTGGCCTTATCCCAGCGGCATCATGGTAGGATTTACTGCCGATTATGAAAGTGGAGAAATCAAATTGCAGAGCGAAGAACTGAGTGCCGGGGCGTTCTATGATCGTGACCATCTGCCCGAAATACCCCGTAAACTGAGCTTGGCACGCAAACTTATTGATGCTTGGCTGGAAGAAAAATAAATAAAAAAACTATCTTTGCATCATGGAATGGTTACATAGCTTATTTTTTGACCACTCGCCTTTGCAAGCCGTTGTAGTTCTGTCGGTTATTACCGCTATCGGCTTAGGGTTAGGCAAGATTCATGCTTTTGGAATCTCGCTGGGGGTTACATTCGTGTTCTTTGCCGGCATTCTGGCCGGACATTTAGGCTTTTCCATAGACCCCAATATGTTGAATTATGCCGAGAGCTTCGGACTGGTGCTGTTTGTCTATGAATTGGGATTGCAAGTCGGTCCGGGCTTCTTCAGTTCTTTCCGTAAGGGAGGTGTGCAGCTCAATATGTTAGGATTGGGCGTGGTATTGCTGGGCACTGTAATGACGGTGCTTATCAGCAAATTGGGACATCTGCCTATGAGCGACATGGTAGGCGTGCTTTGTGGAGCCACCACCAATACTCCGGCTTTGGGAGCTGCACAGCAGACCTTGAAACAGATGGGAGAACAAGCCAGCGGGGCAGCGTTGAGCTGTGCCGTTACTTATCCGTTGGGGGTGGTAGGGGTGATACTGGCCATGCTGGTGGTAAGAAAACTTTTCGTGCGCCCTTCAGACATTGATACCGGTGAACACGAAGATACCAACCAGACCTTCATCGCTACTTTCCGCGTACACAATCCGGCTATTTTCGATAAGAGTATAAAGGACATAGCTTTGTTGAGCTATCCTAAATTCGTCATTTCCCGCTTGTGGAGAGAAGGAGCAGTGAGCATCCCTACATCCGAAAAGATATTGAAGGAGAACGACCGCCTGTTGGTCATCACTACCGAGAAGGATGCTCCGAGTCTCACCATCCTCTTCGGACAGCAGGAAAACGAAGACTGGAACAAAGATGACATAGACTGGAATGCCATCGACAGCCAGTTGGTGTCTAAAGTTATTGTGGTGAGCCGCACGGAGTTGAACGGAAAGAAATTGGGTTCGCTGCGCTTACGCAATAGCTATGGTATCAATATAAGCCGGGTATGGCGTAGCGGTGTGCAGCTGTTGGCTACACCGGGACTTGTGTTGCAGTTGGGCGACAGGCTGACCGTGGTAGGCGAAGCCAAAGCCATAGAGAATGTGGAAAAGGTGTTGGGCAATACGGTAAAGACGTTGAACGAACCCAATCTGGCCGCTATATTCATTGGTATCGTGTTGGGATTGGTGTTAGGCTCCATTCCTATCGCTGTCCCGGGCGTAAGCACACCTGTGAAGTTAGGACTGGCCGGAGGCCCCATCGTGGTGGGCATCCTTATAGGTTGTTTCGGCCCACGCTTCCATTTGATAACTTATACCACCCGCAGTGCCAACCTGATGTTGCGCGGCATCGGCCTTACGCTCTACTTAGCTTGTTTGGGACTGGATGCAGGAGCGCACTTCTTTGAAACAGTGATGCGCCCCGAAGGCGCTCTTTGGATAGGTGCCGGATTTGCCATTACGTTCATTCCCGTGGTAATCATGGCACTGGTAGCCATGCGGATGAGCCGTCTGGATTTTGGCAGCACGTGTGGCATGCTGTGCGGAAGCATGGCCAATCCCATGGCGCTGAACTATGCCAACGACTCCTTGCCGGGAGACAATCCGGCGGTGTGCTATGCCACTGTCTATCCGCTGTCCATGTTCAGCCGGGTCATTATCGCGCAACTCATACTCATGTTTTTCCTATAAATATATACAGCCATGAATGCAACTAATCCTATCACCCCCGAAGCCATACAGGAGGATATGCGATACCTGCAACTGCTATCGCACAGCTTCCCCACCATAGCCGACGCCAGTACCGAGATTATCAACTTGGAGGCCATCTTGAACCTGCCTAAAGGCACGGAACACTTTCTGGCCGATCTGCACGGCGAATACGAGGCGTTCCAACACGTGTTGCGCAATGCTTCGGGTGCCATCAAGCGGAAAGTGAATGAAATCTTTGGCAACACCTTGCGTGAGACTGAAAAGAAAGAACTTTGCACGCTCATCTATTATCCCGAACAGAAATTGGAGTTGGTGAAAGCCGTGGAAACCGATTTGGAAGACTGGTACGTAATCACCCTGAACCAACTGGTGCGTGTCTGCCAGAATGTTTCCTCCAAGTACACCCGCTCCAAGGTGCGCAAATCGCTTCCGGAAGAGTTCTCATACATCATTCAGGAACTGTTGCACGAAAACTCGATGGACCCCAACAAGCAGGCCTACATCAACGTAATCGTCAGCACCATCATTTCCACCGGTCGGGCAGATGATTTCATTGTGGCCATGTGTAACCTCATACAGCAACTTACGATAGACATGCTGCACATTTTGGGTGACATATTCGACCGTGGTCCGGCTCCTCACCGCATCATGGATATCCTGTGTGACTACCACAGCTTTGATGTGCAGTGGGGTAATCACGACATCCTGTGGATGGGAGCCGCTGCCGGCAACGATTGTTGCATGGCAAACGTATTGCGGTTAGCCATGCGCTATGGCAACCTGTCCGTATTAGAGGATGGTTATGGCATTAATCTGCTTCCGCTGGCCACCTTTGCCATGGAAACCTATGCCGATGATCCCTGTTCGCTGTTCGGCCCCAAGGTGGAACAGGAAGACAGGAACAACTACAACGCCAAAACCCTGCGCATGATTGCACAGATGCACAAGGCCATCAGCGTGATTCAGTTCAAACTGGAGGCAGAAATCATACGTCGCCGTCCGGACTTCGGCATGGACGACCGCATGCTGCTGCACCGCATAGACTTCAACCGCAACTGCATCCTTCTGCCGGATGGCAAGGAATATGAACTGAAAGACAGCTTCCTGCCCACCGTAGATCCGGCTGACCCCTATCGGCTTACGGACGAGGAAAAGGAAATCATGCAGAAGCTGCACCGTTCTTTTGTGAGCAGCGAGAAACTGAAAAAACACATGCGCTGCCTGTTCCGTTACGGTTGCATGTACACAGTGACCAACTCCAACTTGCTCTTCCATGCTTCCATTCCGCTCAATGCCGACGGTTCGCTGAAAGAAGTATCCATAGCCGGCAAGACATACAAAGGACGGGAATTGCTGGAAAAAGTAGGTCACCTGATACGCACGGCCTACTTTGCCGAAAGAGAAAACAAGGACAAACCGTTTGCCATAGATTATATGTGGTATTTATGGTGCGGCAAGGATTCTCCTGCTTTCGACAAAGACAAGATGGCTACCTTCGAACGCTATTTCCTGAAAGAAAAAGAATTGCACAAGGAAGTGAAAGGCTATTACTACACCTTGCGGAACGAAGAGCGGATATGCGATATGTTGCTGGACGAATTTGGCGTGGAAGGCGAGCACCGACACATCATCAACGGTCACGTGCCGGTAAAGACCACACAGGGCGAAAACCCCATCAAGGCAAACGGCAAGCTGATGGTGATAGACGGCGGCTTCTCGAAGGCATATCATTCGGAAACGGGTATTGCGGGTTACACATTGGTGTATCATTCGCGAGGCTTCCAGTTGGTGCAGCACGAACCGTTCACCTCCATGCAGAAAGCCATCGAAGAAGGACAGGACATCAAGTCGAGTACACAGATTGTGGAAATGAGTAGCAAGCGCATGATGGTGAAGGACACCGACAAGGGCCGCGAGCTGGTTACGCAAATCAACGACCTACGGAAATTGCTGACAGCCTACCGGACGGGACTCATCAAAGAAAAGGCAAATTAAGCCTGTATAGGTTCATCGGCTTACGCATATATCTTCATTGGCCAACGAAGATATATGCGTTGGCTCATGCAGATATATTCAAAGGCCTATGAATGTATCTGCATTTCTTATTTGTTTTAAAAATATGGGACGTTTTTTTAAAATTGAGGTCTCCGGAATTTCAGAAAAACAACAAAAAATGAAAGTTTTCTCTAATAAATGTGTTGAGAAACATAATTTTCCGTATCTTTGTGTCCGATAAGAAACACAGACATCTTCTTCTGAAAGGGAGCAGATGCGGGTTAACGTTTAACTAAAAGCAAATTGAAAATGTTGAAAGAAAAAGCAGGTGCTTTAGCCGGACAGATCTGGGGAGCATTGAACGGAACAGAAGGATTGACACAGAAGCAGATTAAAAAAGCTGCCAAACTGAAGGCCGACAAGGACTTCTTCTTGGGATTGGGCTGGCTGCTGAGAGAAGACAAGGTTGTTACTTCCGAAGTAGAAGGCGAAATCTTCGTAAAATTGGTGTAAAAGAAGAAATTAGAGTTATAAAAAGTGCATTGGCGCATCGTGAGTATGTTGCCAATGCACTTTTTTCTTTTAAAGGCCGAATATTACCCTATGGAACACTTTTACTCCAATTATTCCATTTTTTCGCGACTTCTTCGTATATTTGCACGAAATTTAGACAGATAAGATGAA
>JAUNIV010000086.1 GCA_030523385.1 Bacteroidales bacterium
CTAAAGTTAATTATTAATGAATTATCCAACTTTGTTTGGATTTTAAATGGAAAATACTACAATGAAAAAGAATTTTATATATGCTTTGATTGGTTCTTTCATACTGTCGTTGGCTGCATGCAGCACCGACCCCGAAGATGCTACCAGCAAGCACGTGTATGGGGAAAATGAAAATCCCTATTTAAAGACCAATGCCAATGCAACAATAACAACCGGTTTGGAGTTTCCCATAGTTCATCTGGAACCTCAAACAATCAAATTGACGGACTATGCCGATAAGTTTCAATCTCTTTTAGGAATGACTGTAGATGAAACACTGGCAGCTTTGTCAAATGGAAACGTTGTATTTTACCCCATAAATGCTTCAAGGAGCTGTTGGAACAAAACAGCTCCCACCAAAGGAAGCAATGGATGGTATTTCAATGTAAATGGCGGTGTTTGTGATTCATCTACCGGCGTGCTGAGCGTGGAGCTAAACACAGCAGAGAAAAACTTAATTGTAAATTGTGAAGAAACCGCCCCACTTGGAGCAGCCACACTAAATATAGGATTTGCTATAGACAATGGCATGAATTATGATGACTATGTACGCTTTACCTTTAACATTACAATAACAGATCCCAGTAAAAATATAGTCAGCGGAACTTTGCCTAATGCAGATTATGATGGTTTCTCCATCAATTTTGCAGATTATGCAGAATCCATCGAAACTTGTACAGGCTTGACGGTAGATGAATTCTCCAAAGCTATTGTAGCCAGTGGGGATGCCAGATATGACGATTCCTTAACTCCGACCTGGGCTTTGTATCTCGTTAATGAAGATGGTTCTTGGGACACTACTTGTAACTATACAGCCAATGGCTTGGGATATTGGTTAGATGCCAATTCTAAGGTAGTATCTTACGGTGATGGCAGTGTATTCTATGCGGAATCCGGTGATGGATATATTTTCATAGGCCGTTACCCGAATGTTGCTTCCGGAACTGTTATCAATCTCCATTTCGTTTATGCCATGATAGATGATCCCAGCAAATATGTTGAGTTCATCGTTGTTGGTACGATGGAATAATTCTTTCTGACGGGAGGTTACTGTTTAATCAGACAGTAGCCTCCTGTTTTTTTTAAACTTTAATGACCTATGAAAACACAATTCTTTCAGAACTTATTGTTTGCTTTGTTGGTTCTCTGCTCATTCACCCTCACCGCTTGCAGCGATGAAGAAGAAAGCATCGTTCCGCAACTGACTTTGAATGACGACCAACAAAGCAAATATCTTGCTTGGGATGAACAAGAAACCTCCATCAAGTTTACTGCTACAGCAGATTGGACGGCCGAAGTGAAAGACATAACCGCCACTTGGCTCAAACTTTCGCGTACCAAAGGTGAAGCCGGTGACATCTCCTTGCCCTTACTTCTTGAAAAGAACGACAACAGGGAAAGCCGTGAAACCATCCTTACGCTAACGTGTGGCGAACAAACAGCGGAGGTAAACATCCGACAAGAAGCTAATCCGAATGCCGTACAGACAATGGATCCCGCTACTATTCCTGATTATGACAAGTATTATACTCCCTCCAAATATAACGAAGGATTCGGACAAGGACCCGAATACATGCTCCGCAGCGATGCCAAATGGTCATGGTTCCGACACAAACAGAGCGAACATTTCTTTGTCTTTTGGGAAGAAGGATTCGGCGATGACCCCAATGCCGAAACCGTACCAGCCGAATTGCGCGTAGATATTGACGACCTGTTAGACAAAGCCGAACAGTTCTACCGCACAAACATAGAAACGCTGAAGTTTGCCGAAACAGGACAAGGAAAATCTTATTTGGATAAGTATAAGATGCAGATCTACCTGCTCTATCAGACGGAGTGGCTGGCCACCGGTTCGGGCTATGACAACACCATCGGTGCCCTGTGGGTAAACCCGAGCACCTGTCAGCCTGTAGGTTCTACCATTGCTCACGAAATAGGACACAGTTTTCAATATCAGGTATATTGCGATAAGTTGCTGCAAGGTGCAGCCGATGACTATACACAGGGATTCCGCTATGGCTACGGACCTGCAGGGAATGAAGGCGGAAACGGATTCTGGGAACAATGTGCCCAGTGGCAATCCTTCCAGGACTATCCTGCCGAAACATTCGGCTATCATGTGTCTGTATGGAAAGCCAACTATCACCGCCATTTCTGCCACGAATACATGCGCTATGCCAGCTACTGGCTGCAATATTACTGGGCACAAAAGCATGGCAGCGATGTGGTAGGCAAGATATGGACACAAAGCAAGGCACCCGAAGACCCGCTGATGACCTATTGCCGCCTGTACTGCAACAACAGCACCGCCACTCTGTATGAAGAACTTTATGACTATGCGGCACGCATGGCTACCTACGACCTTGACGGGGTTCGCGCATACGCCACCGATGAAGCCAAAAGCTATAGCACCCGTCTGTATGAGACTGCGGACGGTTATTATCAGGTGGGATATGGCAGTTGCCCCGGCACTTCGGGCTTCAACGTGATTGCCCTGAACGTGCCACAAGCAGGAACTGTCATTACAGCCGACTTTGAAGGAATGGCCGTAGGCAGTGCACTGGCTGCCGATGATCCGGGCAACAGGGTAGATACGGACGGCAACACGGTGGGCACCGCTTCTACCTATAATAATAATAGTGGAAACACAGCTGGCGGATGGCGTTATGGTTTCGTGGCGGTGGTGAACGGCGCAGCACAATATGCACCCATGCACCAAGAGCAGACGGGCAACGTCTCTTACACGATTCCTGCCGGTACGCAGAAACTTTACTTCATCGTACTGGGTGCTCCCGAACAATACAAGGCACAAGTGTGGAACGACGATGAGCAGGATGATGAGCAATGGCCTTACCGCATCCGTTTCGGAGGAACCGACTTGTTGGGTTCTGTCACTATCGACCCCGATGCACAGCCCCAAGACCTCACACTGTCATACGAACTTTCTTTCCCTGCCGATGCAGAGGCTTATAGCGGCACAACCGTGAGCCTGAACGAAAACGGCGACATCGCCAAACTGGCACAGGCATTTGTCATGCAGCCTTCGGCCATTGCCGATGCCCTGTTGGATGCCAAGGCAGCACCCGCAGAAGGAAAAATAGCTTTTGCAGCAGTCGATGCCCAAGGAGCAATCAGCTATGATACTACCGCCAACGGTTGGGGATTCTGGTTCGATGCAGCAGGCAGTCCCATTGGTTGGGGCGAAACCAGCCAAGTATTTGCCGAGTTCTCAGCTACGGATTTCAGTTTCAGTATCGGACAATATCCGGGACATTGCCAAGCCGGTGACAAGTTTACCATCCGCGAAGCCATGATTTATACGAAGGATGGAAAAGAATATCGGGCTACGTTTGAATTTAATATCACCATAAAATAAAAACTCAAGCATTGAGAGGATGTTTCAGATATGGGAATTTTGAAACATCCTCTTTTCTTTTTATTATCTTTTATCCCATCATATTTGCCATATTGTTCATTATATTTGCAAGCAGATAATTTATGTGACTATGGCTGTATTAGAACGTAAGATTGTACACGATATGACTACCCTGTGTAGCCACATATCCTATCCGCACTTCGTGCTTCCGCTGCACAAGCATGTGGAGTTTGAAATCATGCTGTTCACGAAAGGGAGCGGAAAGCAATTTGTGGGCGAAGGGGTGTCCGACTTCCGGGCAGGCGACGTGGCGCTTATCGGGAGTAATGTCCCACATCTGCATCTGTGTGACACGAAACTGGCGTCTTCCGCATCCGATCATGAGGAAAGACATGAACCCTGTGCAGGCGAGGCAGTACAATTTCGTCCGGAGTTGTTCCCCGGTTATATGCAGGACATTCCCGACTACCGCCCCATCTACGACCTGCTGCAAAGAAGTCAATATGGCGTGCGGTTCTACGATGAGGGCGTATATGAAGATATGCTGGAAATGCTGAACGAACTGGACAGTACGACACACACGGCACGCATCATCTGTCTGCTCCGTATGCTCGAAAGACTGTATCATTGTCATCATACCGAGTTGCTGTCTGATACGGCGTACAACAGCGCGAACCTCTTGTCCGACGTGAAAGAACCCGTAAACAAAATATATGCCTATCTGTACAACCACTTCAAAGAGAATGTCTCCTTGCAAGACATTGCCGAGTACGTCAAGCAAAACCCGTCGGCATTGTGTCGTTACTTTAAGCAACGCACGGACAAAAGCATCTTCCAGTGTCTGGCCGAGATACGGATAGAACATGCCTGCAAGCTGCTTGCCCATTCGGGCATGACGGTTTCACAGGTGGCATACGAGTCGGGCTACAACAGTCTGACACATTTCATCGCCCAGTTTGAAAGATATACGAAGCGAAAACCATCTGAATATAGGATGCAGATAAAACTACCAATGACAAGGGACGAAAAGATATAAATATAAATAATAAAAGTAGCGCTTCAAGCATAAATTTCTCACGCCATTTGGTTGTCTTTGCTAATTAAAAGTTCAACGATCTATTGATGATAGATATATTGAACGATATATAAAACAAAATCACTGCCAGTGATTCGTCAATCAGTGGCAGTGATTGCTCAGTTAGTGCCACTGACTGGTTAATCAGTGGCACTGATTGAAGTTTGGAATTATATCTTCCAATGTTTACTAAAGGACGTGATGAAGTTTAGATCCGCATCTTTCTCAGAATTGAGGCAGTGTTACCGAGAAATGAGGATTAGGAGTGTGCTGCGACTTTTTGATTTCCTTCATCTGCGCTACAATTTCGGGATGTTCGGCAGCCACATCATGGTCTTCGTGAATGTCCGTAGCCAAGTTGTAAAGGAAAGGCTTTCCTTTCTTTACCACCATCTTCCAGTCGCCCATGCGCACACCTATCTGATCCGTTTCATCAAATTCCCAGTAGAGGAAATCATGCTGCACCTGTCCGTCCTGTCCTAACAAGGTGGGGGCGAAAGAAATACCATCAAAGTAGTCTGTTTCCTTTTTCTTCTTGTTGCCATACTTCTTCACGTAGTTCTTCACACCGATGAGGTCGCAGAATGTAGGCATCAGGTCGTAGAAAGCACACTGATGGTCGCTCACACTGCCTGCCTGTACCTTGCCCGGCCAACGCACGATGAACGGAATACGTATGCCGCCTTCGTAGCACTGGCGTTTCAGTCCGCGGAGCTTTCCATCGCGCCCGAAGAAAGTAGGGTCGGCACCTCCTTCTTCGTGAGGACCGTTATCGCTGGTGAAGATAACCAATGTGTTTTCATCCAAGCCTTTCTCTTTCAGTTTGGCCAATACCTCGCCCACATAATGGTCCAGACGGGTAATCATGCCGGCAAACTGTGCATGAGTATGCACCGAAGGATTGTAACGCGAACCTTCCTGTCCGCCCCAAGTCTTGTCCTCAAAGAATTTCTGCTGATACCCTAAGAAGATGGAATCTTCCGGCTGTGCCAGTTCAGCATGAGGCAGGGTATAAGTGAAGATGCCGAAGAAAGGTTGGCTGCCGTCTTGCTTGTCCAACCACTTCATGGCTTCCTGATGAATCATGTCTGCCGAATATTGCGGACGCTTGAAGTAATCCTTGCCATACATGGGGTATTTGATATTCTCTTCCATCACCACGCGGACCACGGCCGTGTCTCCTGCCGACTTGCTGTAACGGTTCAGGAAGTTGGGATAATACAGGTGAGCCTGAAACTGGCAGATGTAACCATAATACTCGTCTATGCCGCGCTTGTCGGGTGTGGAGACAGAGCCTTCATAGCCGCCTGCCCATTTGCCGAACATACCGGTGGTATAACCATTGTCCTTCATGATTTCGGGCACGATGATGTGTTCCGGGTCGTAAGGATGCTGCCCCACCACCGTAAATTCATCGTTATTGCCATACTTCATCATCGGCACATTGCGCCAATATTCTTTATTGCCTCGCACTTCGCAATGTCCGGAATGTTGTCCAGTCATAAACGAAGCGCGCGAAGGAGCACTGACAGGGCTTCCGGCGTATGCCTGCGTGAAACGCATGCCTTCATCGGCCATGCGGTCGATATTCGGGGTATGGATGTACTTTTGGCCATAGCAACCCAGGTCGCCATAGCCCATGTCATCGCACATGATGTAGATGATGTTCGGCTTATCCTGACTCTTCTGTGCATAAATACCCAAAGAAGATAACATCAGACCGCCCGTCAACAGAAAAAAGTTTCGATGTGCCATAGATTTTATATTTATCGGTTAATACTCTTTAAAACAGTTTTGATGCAAGGTATAAAAAAAACAGGAAACAACACTCTTATAAAGAAAATCTTTATTCAGAAATATAATATGGGTTCATTTCCGTAGGTATCGGAGCTTGAGTTTTTTCTATCCACTGCGTAAGCATTTCAAACAATTCTTTCGATTTTGACATATTAAAGTCAGACAAATCGGTAGTCTCTCCCATATCCTCCTTTAAATTATATAATTCCATTGACTGATTCTCATAATAATAAATCAGTTTCCAATCTCCGGAACGTATAATGGAATAAGGTCTTGCCCTAAACTCCTCGTCTGCTCCTAAATAAGATTCTAAATAAGCCGGAAAATGCCAGAAAAGACAACGAGAGGCATCTTTCTTATCAATAAGTTCAAAAATATCTTTTCCATCCAACCTTTCATCTGCTCTTCCCTGTGCCCAATGAACAAAAGTCGGATAAAAATCAACACCGGTTATAGGGACGGAAGTCCGCTTCCCTGCTTCTATATTTCCCGGCCATCTGATAATTAACGGAACGCGTATTCCTCCCTCATAAGGCATACCTTTACCTCCTCTTAACGGATAATTATCGGTGATAGGTTCTGATCCTCCATTATCTGAATAAAATACAATAACCGTACGATCAGCAATTCCTAAATCATCTATGGCACGACATATTTTTCCCACACTATCATCTAATTTTTCTATCATCGCGGCATAAACAGGATTAGCATGATAAGTTCCAACAGGTTTGGCACGATATTTACTAACTAAAGAATCCGGGGCTTGTAAAGCCGTGTGCACCGCATAATGAGATAAATGAAGAAAAAAAGGACCATCTTTATGCAACCGCATAAAAGAAATAGCCTCCTCTGTCAAACGATCAGTAAGATACTCTCCCTGTACACCTTCGTTAAGTCCCAAATGGCATTTGCTGTTGTTTGCAGAACAATAAGGATAAAAATAAGAAAAAGGTGCTCCTGCTCTATCTCCACCTACATTCCAGACAAATCCTTGTGATAAAGGCCCCGTATCGTCTTTGTCGTCGCCCAAATGCCATTTACCTATATGTCCGCATTGATATCCTTGTTGCCGAAGTGCTTCAGCCATAGTCACAAAATCAGACTTTACATCGTCCTCATTAGGAGCCGGAATCAACTTTCGCTTATATTTATCCCCCCGATCGGGGGGACTAACGGTGTACACTCCATGCCGAGGAGTGTACATACCGGTCATCATACAAGCCCTACTTAGTGCAGAATTGGCAGCAGCAGCGTAAGCATTATCAAACAAGATTCCTTCTGATGCCAATCTGTCAATATTCGGAGTTTCATAATATTTACTTCCCATTATCCCCAAATCAGTCCATCCCAAATCATCCGCCAAAATAAAAACAATATTAGGCTTAAGAGTATCTGTTTTTATCGTTTTCCGGGCAAATAACAAACAAGGGGTAAAAGGTAAATAAAGAAACAGCTGTATTATTTTCCTTTTCATAATCACATCCTGAATCGTTCATTCTCCGGCTGAACAGTTGACTGTTTCATCATTTCTTCCATTCTCCGCACTATATCCGGATACTCAGCCGCAATGTCATGTTCTTCCTTTATATCTTTTTCCAAATCAAAAAGCATCATCCGGGTATTACCTTTCTTTATATCTTTCAGCAGTCCTTTCCATTTGCCCCAACGAATGGCCTTCTCTCCATCCAGATCGGGAAATTCCCAATATAGAAACTCATGCGTCCGCTGTTCTTGTTCTTTTCCTAATAAGACAGGTAAGAAACTGATGCCATCGGTTTCAGAAACAGAAGTGCCTGCCAACTCAGCCAAAGTAGGCATCACATCTTGGAAAGAACAAATATGGTCTGTTTCACTTCCCGGACTAATGACCCCAGGCCATGTAAAGATAGCCGGAACCCGAATCCCTCCTTCATGAAGAAAACACTTTCCCCAACCATATTCTGAATGAAATAACCCACCGCTGTTGAACCAAGGAGAATCTGACCCTCCATTAAATGTAGGGCCATTGTCTGAAGTATAAACAATCAATGTATTTTCATATAAACCTTCGGCTTTTAGTTTCTCTACCAATTTACCTACTTGTTCATCAAAATAACTAATCATAGCAGCATAAGTGGCATGTGGATAACGGCATGGGAGGTACCCCTTATCTCCTATATAAGGTTCTTCATCACCAAATTTTTCCACATAATACTTCACCCATCTTTCTGGTGCCTGTAAGGAAACATGTGGCAGTGGAGTTGTCCACATGACAAAGAAAGGATCGGCTTTATGCTCATCAACAAAACGAATCAGACGGTCAAAAATAAGATCATTGGCATATTCTTTCTGAGTATATGGAGCATAACTTTCCGGATCATAAGGATCTGTTTTCAATATTCCCGGATGTGGATTCAAGACTTTATTACTCAAATAAATTCGTTCATCATTATCGTATAGGAAAGGCGGGTAATAATTGTGCGCCTGTCGTTGACAGTTATATCCAAAGAAGGTGTCAAACCCTTGCTTGTCAGGAGTTCCTTCCGAATCAGGGTATCCCAATCCCCACTTACCGAAACATCCTGTTACATAACCCGTCTGCTTCATCATTTTACCCAAAGTCATAGTGCCGGCCTTGAGCGGATATTGCCCTTCTAAGTTTCTGTGTACATACATAGAATCATGGTCTCTCACTGCTCCCCTAGATCCTACTTCGTCATTTCCACGTATTTGTGCATGACCGGAATGCATTCCGGTCATTAATACACAACGGGCGGCAGCCGATACAGGTGAACCCGAATAATGATGGGTAAATTTCATTCC
>JAUNIV010000087.1 GCA_030523385.1 Bacteroidales bacterium
CGGTAGTCCACTTTCAGATTGTGAAGCTGCCGATGACCATCTGTCCGTTTGTCACTGTCTGCCGTGCCGTGCATGGTAGTACAGTCTGTCCCATAACGATATTGGGCATTATACACCAAACTCAAATTGTTTTTATTGCCCAAATCATAGTCCAGTCCCAAACGGGCATTGTGTCGTCCGCCGCTACCAGAGGCTTTCGTGTGCAAATCCAGTTCATAGACTTGCCCGTCCATGGTATGCCACGACTGTTTTTCCAATCCCCATGCCGAACGCCGATAACCGTAAGAATACATCAAGTCGGCCGAAAGACGCTTCGAGGTATAGAGCAAACTCCCCCGCCCCATGACATCGGCTCGCCGGCTTTGCGTGTACGTGCCGGCCACTTCACCCGACAAAGAAGGGCGTTGCCCGACTGCTGACTTCAATACCACATTAATCATAGCTCCACGGATGTGATAGCGTGCAGGCGCGGCATACATCACTTCGGCTTTCTCCAGACGGCTTACCGGAGTTGCCTCCAATACGGTCTTCAGGTCTTCTTTGCCTAATGTACTGACTTTACCGTTCAGTACCAATGTCAAGGCCTGCCCTCCCAACGTAAGCGTTCCGTTCTGCTCCAAAACACCGGGCAATTCCTTCACCGCCTCGTATGCATTGCTTACGGGCAGCTTGTCTAATAGACGCGGAAGGTCATAAACCAGTTTTCCTCTTTCCGCTTTTACCACCGGACGTTCACCGCGTATCATCACTTCGGGCAGCTGTTGGAAAAGGCTGTCCACATAAGCATTGTTTGCATCATCCTGAGCCTGTGCATAAAGAGCGAACAGGCATAGGCATAAAGAAAATATCTTTTTCATGATTCCTCCGATTGTTGATTGCTGCAAAATAAGCCCGAAAAAGAATGCAAGCGCGTTACCATCGGCTTACAAAGTCTTATTTAGTGTTACCAAAATGAAGCAGGTAGCCTTTTTCTGCCTATTTTTGTTTCCACATAGATAACCGTAAAATGCCATTGATAACATGAAGATACCCTTTAAAGTCATAGCAGCCCTCATTATCTTCTCGCTGACGGGTGTGTTTGCTTATCAGGCTTATTGGCTGACAGGGCTTTATGGCTCCATGAAGAAGGATATGGAAAACAGTCTGATAGAAGTGATGCAGATTAGTGACTACAACGAAATGATGCTGCGCTGCGATTCGCTCAGACACACGAACATGCCACAGGCGGATACCCCATCGCTGCTGTACGTCAACGAGCCATTCAGCACCACCATAGATAAGAATGGAAGCGTGGAGTTGCTTACCAAATATTTCCAAAGAGGCATGCACAGTCATCTCGACCTCTTCACAGACGTAAACCTCCACACCTACGACAGCCTGTTTGTCCGCATGATGGTCATGCGAGGCATTGTGCACCTACCACACCGCATGGAAGTGGTGAATCTGCGAGAGGATACCACCGTAGTCGGCAGCCTGAACCATCCGGCCAATTACTTGCCCGAACAAAATGCCATACCTTATTATTATAATTACGACTTGCACAATAAAATGGCCTACCGGTTGTGGGTGGCTCCGCTGCAAAGCATCGTCTTGCAGCAAATGAGCGGCATCCTCTGCACCTCAGTGCTGATTATTATCATATTGGGCATTGCCTTCTGGTTTCTTATCCATATCATTCTGAGACAGAAAACAGTGGAAGAAATGAAGGAAGACTTTACGCACAACATCACCCACGAGCTGAAAACGCCCCTTGCTGTGGCATACACTGCCAACGATGCATTACTGAATTTCCAAGGAGCAGAAAAACCTGAGAAACGCCGGAATTACCTGCAAATCGTGCAGGCACAACTGAAACAACTGAACGGGTTGGTGGAACAAATCCTCTCTATGAGCATGGAGCAACGCAAGAATTTCCGACTTCATTATGAAATCATCGAGTTACGCCCCATGCTCGAAAGCCTCATTGCCCAACATCGGCTGAAAGCAGACAAACCAGCCACATTCCATCTGGATGTGGAGAACGACTGCACCGCACGGGCAGACCGTACGCATCTCTACAACATGGTGAGCAACCTGATAGACAATGCCATCAAATACTCCGACGGGCAAGCAGACGTATGTATTACTGTCCGCAGGGAAGAAAGGGATCTTGCACTGGCCGTGAAAGACAAGGGCATAGGCATACCCGCCGACAAACAAAGACATCTGTTTGAAAAGTTTTATCGCGTGCCTACCGGCAACCGCCACGATGTGAAAGGATACGGGTTGGGATTGTACTACGTAAAGACCATGATAGAACAACACCGGGGAAATGTAGAAGTGAAGAGCATTGCAGGAAAAGGAAGTACATTCACACTGCGAATACCCCTATAACGAAACAAAAAAAAGGATAATGGAAAAGATACATGTACTATTGGTGGAAGACGAAAAGACACTCGCCATGATCATTAAAGACACGCTGGAAGAACAGGGTTTCAAGATAGACACCGCGTGCAATGGAGAAGAAGGGCTGCGGGCTTTCTTCAGTCTGAAACCGGATGTAGTGGTGGCCGATGTCATGATGCCCCGTATGGACGGATTCGAAATGGTGAGACGCATACGCCAATCAGACCGGCAAACTCCGGTATTGTTTCTTACGGCACGTTCGGCCATCAATGACGTCGTAGAAGGCTTCGAATTGGGAGCCAACGACTACCTGAAGAAACCTTTCGGCATGCAGGAGCTGATTGTGCGCATCAAAGCCCTCATGAACAAGGCTTTCGTGAGCAAAGAAATCGCCGACACTTACGAAATAGGATACTATCTGTTCAATGCCGTAGCGCAACAACTTGTTTTTGCCGGAAGCGTGCAAGCCTTGTCCCATCGGGAATCAGAAATACTGAAACGACTCTGCAAACAGCGCAACGAGGTGGTGAACATGCAGGGCATCTTGCTCGACCTATGGGGTGACGACACGTTTTTCAATGCCCGCAGCCTGCACGTTTTTATCACCAAACTGCGCCACAAACTGGCCAAAGATCACCGAATACGAATCGTCAACGTGAGGGGTATCGGGTATAAACTGATTGTGGAAGGAGAATGATGTAACACAAATGTAACATATATGACACGGCCACATAATATGTCTCCCCTACCTTTGCGTCCAGTAAAACAATGCAATAAATGTATATATGGAGACAATGTTTTTAGGAATTATCGTATTCCTTTTCCTGCTGGCCATCTTCGACCTCGTGGTGGGTGTCAGCAACGATGCAGTGAACTTTCTTAACTCCGCCATCGGTGCAAAGGCGGCATCCTTCAAAGTGATTATAGCCATTGCGGCTATCGGTATCTTCTGCGGAGCTACACTGAGCAACGGTATGATGGAGATAGCACGACATGGAATCTTCCGTCCGGAGCAGTTCTATTTTCAGGAACTGATGTGCATCTTCCTGGCTGTCATGGTGACGGATGTAGTGCTATTAGATGTATTCAACACGCTGGGTATGCCTACCTCTACCACCGTTTCGATGGTGTTCGAATTGTTGGGAGGCACCTTTGTCATCGCACTCATCAAGATTGCGGGCGACCCTACCGGGATGTTGGGATTTGCCGACTTGCTAAACACCGAAAAGGCGTTATCCGTCATCTTGGGTATCTTCCTGTCGGTAGCCGTGGCCTTCTTCTTCGGCACATTGGTGCAATATCTGGCACGACTGATTTTCACCTTTAATTATAAAGGCAAGCTGAAATATACCATTGCCCTGTTTGGCGGAGCAGCCGTGACGGCCATTGTCTATTTCATGCTCATCAAGGGAGTGAAGGATGCGGCGTTTATGACAGCCGAAAACAAGCAATGGGTGCACGACAACACCTGGATGCTGGCAGGCATCTGCTTCGTATGTTCCACCGTGCTGATGCAGGTGCTGCACTGGTGTTGCGTGAATGTGTTCAAGGTGATTGTACTGTTAGGCACTTTCGCACTGGCCATGGCTTTTGCAGGCAATGACTTGGTGAACTTCGTGGGTGTGCCCTTGGCAGGACTGTCGGCTTATACAGACTTCGCTGCCAACGGACAGGGAGATACCATGGGCTATCTGATGGGCTCGCTGAACGGACCCGCACAGACTCCTTTCCTCTTCCTGCTGGCATCGGGAGTAATCATGGTAGTGGCACTGACCACTTCGCGAAAAGCACAGAATGTAGTGAAAACTTCGGTGGACCTCTCCCGTCAGGACGAAGGAGATGAGATGTTCGGTTCATCGGCTGTGGCACGAAGCATCGTGCGCTCCACCATGAATGCGTCTGCCGCCATCGCACAAGTGATTCCTGCCGGAATAAGAAGATGGGCAGACAGCCGTTTCTGCAAGGACGTGATGATTATGGAGAACGGTGCGGCATTCGACCTCGTGCGGGCTTCCGTCAATCTGGTTTTGGGTGGACTGCTCATCGCATTGGGTACGTCATTGAAACTGCCTCTTTCTACCACCTACGTAGCCTTCATGGTGGCTATGGGTTCTTCGTTGGCCGACCGTGCCTGGAGCCGTGACAGTGCGGTGTTCCGCATTACGGGTGTGCTGTCTGTCATAGGCGGATGGTTCATCACTGCCGGAGCGGCATTCACCATCTGCTTCGTGGTTACGCTCATTATGTACTACGGCGGTACCGTAGCCATGTTGGCCATGATTGCGTTAGCCGTATTCCTGTTAGTGCGAAGCAACATCAAATATACCCGCAAGTTGAAAAGCGCCCATGGCAAAGACGACCTCTTCACACAGCTCATGGCCAGCAAAGACAAAGGCGAACGCTGGACACTGCTGCGCCAACATGTGAACAACACATTGGTAGAGTCCATGAACTTTGCACTCGATACTTACACTCAGATAACCGACGGATTCATCAACGAAGACCTGAAGAAACTGCGCAAAGCCGTGAACAAGACAGACAACGAAAAGGAATTGCTGAAGAAAACCCGACGCAAGGAAATCTTGGGTCTGAGGCGCATCGACAACAATCTGGCCATAGAGAAGAACACGTGGTTCCACTTAGGAAGCAACAGTTGCGAACAGATGCTCTACTGCCTGAAACGTATCTGCGAACCGTGTAAGGAACATGTGGACAACAACTTCAATCCGCTGTCCGAACGTGCCGTCAAGGAATTTATCCCTGTGCGCAATGAGCTGACACAACTGATGGGCGAGGCACGCGATGTGCTGAAAGAAGGCGATTATGATAAAGCCGATGCCATTCTGCGCGAAGGCGACCGCCTGAAAGGACAACTCTCCATGTTGCGCAAAGAGCAGATGAACCGCATACAGGAACAAGGAACAAACATCAAGACTTCATTGGTATATCTCAATATCCTGCAAGAGTCACAGGAGTTGGTTTCCATCTGGAGACACCTGCTGCGCGCAGGACGCATGTTCCAGTTCCAAAGCGAACGCAGCATGTAATTGTTGCAGGACGAAGAATATAGGCACGTTTTTTAATTTTACCGTTTTTCTAACTTCTTTTCTTCGCTATATGAAGAAAAGAAGTTATCTTTGTTTTCTATATTAACAGTTATAAAAAACAGATACCTATGAAAGACCTCAAAGAAATCATCGGGCAGTTTCCCGAAGTAGGCGAAGTACAGGAAACCCGTGCACTGACCTCGGGCTGGATTAATCAGACTTATTTAGTAAAAACCGCCGACCCCACAGCATACGATTATGTGTTGCAACGCGTCAACCACCAAATCTTCACCGATGTGGAATTGCTGCAACACAACATTGAAGTAGTGACCAACCACATCCGCCACAAGCTGGAAGAAGCACATACGGAAGACTTGGACCGAAAAGTACTCCGTTTCCTGCCTGCCAAAGACGGCAAGACATATTACTTTGACGGCGAAAGCTACTGGCGCGTATCGGTATTCATCCCGCGTTCGCAGACACTGGAAGCCGTTACACCCGAATCATCTTACCTGGTAGGATTAAAGTTCGGCGAGTTCCAGGCCATGCTGGCAGACGTGCCTCAGCAGTTAGGCGAGACCATCCCCGACTTCCATAACATGGAGTTCCGCATGAAACAGTTACGCGAAGCAGTAGCTGCCAATGCTTCAGGACGCTTGGCAGAAGTGCAGGACATTGTAGATGCCATCGAAGCCGATGCAGAAGAAATGTGTTGTGCCGAACAGCTTTATCGCGAAGGCAAACTGCCCAAACGCATCTGCCATTGCGACACGAAGGTGAGCAACATGTTGTTTGATGATAAGGGAGAAGTGCTTTGCGTCATCGACTTGGACACGACCATGCCGAGCTTTGTGTTCTCCGACTTTGGTGACTTCCTGCGTTCAGCAGCCAATACCGGTAAGGAAGATGAGCAAGACCTGAACAATGTACGTTTCAACATGGATGTGTTCCGTCCGTTTGCCAAAGGCTACATACAGTCGGCACGTTCTTTCCTCACCCCGAAGGAAATCGAGCTGTTGCCCTACGCCGCCACCCTGTTCCCCTACATGCAGGCCGTGCGCTTCTTAGCCGACTACATTAATGGTGATACTTACTACCGCACTACCTACGAAGGCCAGAACCTGGTACGCACAAAGGCACAGTACAAACTGTATAAAGAAGCCAAAGCTGCCGTGCCCGAAATGAAAGCTTATATCGAAAGTCTGCTGTAAAAAGCCAATAAAAAAGGGGCGGATGCAATCCGCCCCTACAGTAATCCTACCGTTTCGGTATATCCACCGATTTCTCGCTCTGGCCTTTCAAGTGCTCAGAGAAGTAATCCACTAATCTCCAATAGAAATATTCAGTCATGTCGCCGAAGCCGTGACGCTGCTGCGGCAAGATGAGCATATCAAAACGCTTGCCGGCACGAATCAACGCATCCACCACACGCATCGTATTGCCCGGGTGCACATTGTTGTCGATGTCACCGTGTATAAGCAGCAAGTGTCCTTTCAGTCGGGAGGCTATCTGCGGATTGGTGGCTATCTTATAGACAAATGTCGTATCGCCCTTCTCTTCGTTTATCACCTCCTTCACACCGTGGTGCGTTTCGCTCCACCAGCGGTTGTAGATGTTGTTGTCGTGGTTTCCGGCACAAGACACAGCCACCTTGAAGAAGTCGGGATACTGGCAGATAGCTGCCGTACTCATGAATCCACCACCCGAATGTCCGTGAATACCTACCTTATCTATATCTATATAAGAATAACGCTGTGCCAGCTGTTCGATAGCATACTTGTGGTCGGCCAACGGATAATCGCGCATGTTGCCATAGCCAAAGTTATGATACCACTTAGAACGGCTGGGGTGTCCGCCGCGCTGGCCTACGGAAATCACAATGAAGCCTGCCTGTGCCAAACGGTCTGTGCGCGGGCTCATACGGGTAAACGGATAATAGACAGCCTCTACCTGCGGACCCGGATATACATAGTCCACAATGGGATAAACCTTGGTAGAATCGAAGTTGAAAGGCTTGTACATCACGCCATACAGGTCGGTCACACCGTCGGCGGCCTTCACCTTGAATATTTCGGGGAACTTATAGCCTGCGGCAAAAAGCTGCGAGAAGTCGCTCTCCTGAATGTCCATCACCTTGTTGCCGTTTGTGTCGAGCAGGGTGGCGCAAGGCACGGTGTTCACGCGCGAATAGTTATCTACCACGAAACGGGCATCATCGTCCACGTCCACCCGGTGGAAATAATCGCCCTTGGTCAGCAGCTTCAGTCCGCTACCATCCAGGTTCACGCGATACAGATGTTCGTAGTAAGGATGCTCCTTGGGATCCATGCCGTTGGCGGTAAAGTAAATCACACGTGCTTTTTCATCCACCTTCAGCACATCTTCCACGTGCCACGGACCTTTGGTGATACGGTTCTTCAGGTTGCCTTTGTCGTCATATAAATAAAGGTGTGCCCATCCGTCGCGTTCGCTCCACTGAATGATTTCCTTGCCTCCATTCAGCACCTGCAACCGGCGGGTTTCCTGATAAGTGTTCATACGCTCCTCTATGATGGGCACGATGGAGTCTTGGCCCACGGTGTAAGAACATACGTCGATGCGATAGAGGTCGCGGCTGCTGCGGGTGAGGAAGAATCGCTCATTGTCGCCTTGCCAAATGACGGGCTGGTCGTCCATATCGCGCTGCTTTTGCAACATGGGCTTATATTCCAGTCCGATGGTCTGGTCCTTATAAGCATCCACCTTGATTTCCTTGCGGCTGTTGTCTGTCATGTCGAACAGATAGAGGTGCTCTATCGGAGCTTCCTTCTCGCCCGGCATCTGATATTTATAGGTTTCCAATGTGGGGCGCGGCTGTGCCATCGCATTGATTACCCACAATTCCTTCACCGCACGGTCGTCAGACACGGTCATGGCAAAATGACGGGAGTCGGGCGACCAGGCTCCCCACACGCGGCGACGCTTGCCATTGCACAGCGTATCGGTATTCAGCGTGCTGTAGGGTATGCCATAGCCGAATCCTTCCACGCCGTCGGTGGTAAGCTGGATTTCCACAATCGTACTGTCTTTTTCATCCTTTTTGGCTTTCTCGTAGTCCTCTCGGCTCATGCGGTAGAGGTTCAGGTCTTTGGCATAGACAACAGTCTTTCCATCGGGCGATACCGATCCCCAACGCAATTTATCGGGTTCCTTCTCCTTATCCTTCAGGTGAGTAAGCTGGCGGGTAGGATAATCGTAGGAGAAATAGAATATTTCTTTCTCATTCTTGCCTTTCTTGTCCTTTCCCTTTTCATCCTTCTTCGGCTTGGCATCCTTGGTAGATTTCACTTCGAAGGTAAAGGTACGTCCGTCTTCTTTGGCCTTCAGATTGGTAATGGGCAGATGTTGTGCATCAAAAGGATCTTTCACGATTTCGGTAAGTCGGGAAGCAATCTCGTCGCGATCGAACAAGAGTTTCTTGGTCTTGGCCACGGGATCCACCACGTACCAGAATGTGCCTTCACTCGTCTTATACTGGAACCAGAAGCAATTTCCTTTCTGAAACCAGTGCGGATCTACCACTGTGGAGAAGAGCATGGTGTTCAGC
>JAUNIV010000088.1 GCA_030523385.1 Bacteroidales bacterium
GTAGGGGCGGAATATTTTCCGCCCGAAAGCATCCACGTGGGTGTTATCGGGCAGAAAATATTCTGCCCCTACAAAAACGAAGAAGATTATTTCTTTCCTCTATTCATGCGCTCCTGTTGCAGGCGTTCCTGTTCCTTTTGCAAGGCTTCCAGTTTAGCCATCAGGCCGCCTGTGGTTCCCTTGCTGCCTTTCTGTTGCTTGATCTTTTCTTTGTTGGCTTCCAGTTGGGCAAGCAATTTCTTTTCATCCGTAGTCTTGCGCAGGATAATCATGGTCAATACACCAATCAGACCGGAGATGAAATAATAATAGTTCAGACCCGAAGAATAGCCGTTGAAGATAAAGATGAACATGACAGGCATGATGTACGTCATCAGCTTCATGCCCGGCATTTGCTGTTGCCCCATATCCTGCTGCTTCATGGTGTACATGGTGTTCAGTATGTTGGTGACACTGAACAGCAGACAGAACAGGCTCAGGTGATTGCCTATCAGGGGAATGTTCGTACTCCAATGTATGATGTCATCGTAGGTTGACATGTCCGGTGCCCACAGAAGGCTCTGCTGACGAAGCTCGATGGCATTGGGCACAAAGAAGAACAAAGCCATGAATACCGGAAACTGTATCAGCATGGGCAGACAGCCGCCCATGGGGTTTACACCGTAAAGTCGATACAGAGCCATAGTTTCCTGTTGCTTCTTCAAGGCATCTTCCTGTTTGGGATATTTGGCATTGATTTCGTTGATGTAGGGTTTCAGCACACGCATTTTGGCCGATGAAATATGCGTTTTATAGGTAGCCGGATAAACCAACGCTTTCACGATGATGGTCATCAGCAGCAACACTACGCCCATGCTCAGACCTAAGCTGGAGAGCCAGTCGAACAGGTTGATGGTAAACCAGCGGTTGATCCATCGGATGATGGGCCATCCCAAATACACCAGGTCTTCCAGTTCAAGGTCTTTGTCCGACAGGCTCAGGTCGTTGCTGGCCAACAAAGTCTTGAAGTGGTTCGGACCGAAGTAGAACTGCATCTGTGTGGGCTGTTTGCCCGTGGGGTCAAAGAACGCATTCATTTCTGCCGTATAGTTCTTCATGTAGCCGCTGCCTTCCTGCTGCGGAGTAGAGGTGAGCACGGCTTTCTCGAAACTCTGGTCGGCAATGAATACGGTAGAGAAGAACTGGTTCTTGAAAGCAATCCAGTCCAGACGTTCTTCCGGTGTCTCTTTGTCCTCTTTCATTTCGCTCAGGTAGTCCGAACTGTCATCCACCGGTTTGTAGGTAAGCGAAGTGTAACGCTGTTCGAAGCTGAATCCTTTTTCTTGCTGGCGTGCACGCTGGTGCCAGTTGATATTGACAGTGTTCAGTGCAGGCGGGAAGAAGTTCTGCATGCCATTGGCGCGGATGGTGAAGTTCATCATGTAGGCGTCTGCCAACAACTTGTAGTCAAAATCCAGATAACCGCCGTTTGCGGCATTGAGACGCATGGTCACGGTGCTGTCTGTCACGTTCACCGGCTGGAAATACATGTCTTCGGTCAGGATGTTCTCTCCCTTCCCCTCGAAAGCAAAGTTCATGCCTGCGTCAGTGGTGTCAAACAGGGTGAGCGGCTGTCCGTCCTGTCCTTTGTATTCCTTCAGCGTGGCTGCGCATACCCGTCCGCCCTTGTTGGTCAGCGTCAGACGCACCACGTTGTTTTCCAATGTGGTGAATTGTTCCGTACCTTGACTTGCCTCGAAGAACTGCGAGGTAGAGTCTATATGCAGGGTTGTGGCCTTGCCTTGCAGGGCAGCGGCTTCGGCTGCTTGTCTTTCCGCTTCTTGTTGGACTGCTGCAATGGAGTCTCTGTAATGTTTGGCCCGTTCCATTTCTTCCTGGCTGGGACGGTTGTAGATGCTGAAGCCTATCAGCACCGCACCAATCAGGGCAAATCCCACTAAAGTGTTTTTATCCATTTTTGTAGTTTACCTTAATTATAATATTACATTATTTATTGATAGCTGCCCGGATGAATGACAGGAACAGCGGATGCGGTTTAAGCACCGTGCTGCTGTATTCGGGGTGGAACTGCGTACCTATGTACCATTTCAGCGTGGGAATTTCGATGATTTCCACCAGGTCTGATTCAGGATTGATACCCACACACTTCATGCCTGCCTTCTCGAATTCCTGCTTGAAGTTGTTATTGAATTCATAGCGGTGGCGGTGGCGTTCCTGTATGTGTTCGGTCTTGTACGCCTCGAATGTCTTAGAGTTTTGGTCGAGGATACATTCGTAGGCTCCCAGTCGCATGGTGCCTCCCATGTTGGTGATGGATTTCTGCTCTTCCATGATGTCTATCACGTTGTGCGGTGTCTTTACATCCATCTCGCGGCTGTTGGCATCGGCATAGCCCAATACGTTGCGGGCAAACTCGATGGCCATGCACTGCATGCCTAAGCAGATACCGAAAGTAGGTACGTTGTGTGTGCGTGTATATTTGATGGCGATAAACTTGCCCTCGATGCCTCGCTGTCCGAATCCCGGACAGATGATGACTCCGTCCATATCTTTCAGTTGTTCTTCTACGTTCTCTTCGGTCAGCTTTTCGCTGTTGACGAAGTGGATGTCGGCCTTGCGGTCGTTGTAGGTAGCGGCCTGTGACAGAGCTTCCAATATGGACTTATAGGCATCTTGCAAGTCGTATTTGCCCACCAGTCCGATCTTCACTTTTTCCGTAGCCTTATGACGGCGGTCCAGGAAGTCTCTCCACGGTCCCAAAGTCGGAGTTTCTCCCACCGGAAGTCCCATCTTCTGCAGGATGGTCACGTCCAGTTTCTGCTCCTGCATGCGCAAAGGCACCTCATAGATGGTCGGCATGTCCTTTGACTGTACCACAGCATTTTCATCCACGTTGCAGAACAGGGCCACTTTCTTCTTGAGGTTGGTGCTCAGTTCGTGTTCGGTTCTCAGCACCAGGATGTCCGGCTGAATACCCACCGACTGCAATTCCTTGACGGAGTGTTGCGTAGGTTTGGTCTTCAGTTCGCCTGCCGCAGCCAAATAGGGCACGTAGGTGAGGTGTACGCACAATGCGTTGCGTCCCATCTCCCATTTGAGCTGGCGGATGCTTTCCAAGTAAGGCAGAGATTCGATGTCGCCCACTGTTCCACCGATTTCGGTGATGACAAAGTCAAACTTATATTTGGTTCCCAGCAGCTTGACGTTGCGCTTTATCTCATCGGTGATGTGGGGGATAATCTGGATGGTCTTGCCCAAATAGTCGCCGCGACGTTCCTTGTCGATTACGCTTTTATAGATACGTCCGGTTGTGATATTGTTGGCTTTGGTCGTCTGTATGCCCAAAAAACGTTCGTAGTGTCCTAAGTCCAAATCGGCTTCATGGCCATCTACGGTGACATAACACTCGCCGTGTTCATAAGGATTCAGCGTACCCGGATCGATGTTGATATACGGGTCAAACTTCTGTATGGTTACGTTGTAACCCCTGGCTTGTAGCAATTTACCTATTGAAGATGAAATGATGCCTTTTCCCAACGAAGAGGCAACACCACCTGTTACGAAGATATACTTTGTTTCTCCCACAACTTTAATATTTTAAATTGTTATTTTCCTAATAATCAAATTATCCATATTTATCAAAGCTGCAAAATTACAAAATCTTTTTCAATATAGCCGACTATGCTTTAAAAAATCATCAGAAGTGTCTATGGTTTTTCTTTTAAAGCCGCGACGCAGTTATTATAAGGAGTTGTTTTTGGGTGAAAAGAAAATAAAGTGTATTTTTGCATCGAACTATTTTTAAGGTAATATGAGAAAAAGTATATTTTTAGGCATTGCGATAGCCTTGTTGAGCCAAATGGCATGGGCACAAAGAGTGACTAATCCCTCTAAAAGCCAGGCAGTACAAGCCTTTTCCGATTCGTTGACCGAACTGAGTGCATCTTATTTTGCCTATATCCGGATGTGGGACGACCTGAGCACTCCGGGGCCAAGGCGCGTACGCCCCAACCCCGCTTTCTATAAATTGTTTGTTCCTCCTACGTATTATGAAGCTCCCATCCGCGAGGTCCTTGAATTGAAATGGACGCCCGACATGCACCCCATGATTGCCTCCGACTCGCTCTATGCTGCCAAACGTGATTCTGTCCGGCTTTACGAACTTCCCGATTTGCAGACATTGGCAGCAGCCGACCGTTGGGTGAACAACATACTGAGAAACTATTACCTCCAATACCCCGAAAGGCTGGTCAACAACGAGTTATACATGGCCGACCTGAAGCCGCTGGAAGACGACATGATAGTGAAACAGCCACGGAAAGAAAAGATCAAGAACTTCCTGAGGCCCGAAAACCCCGTTGACAACCTGAGCGCAGAAGGCGATTTGGTGGTGGTACGCCCCAACTTCTGGACGCACAAAGGCAACGGATACATGCAGTTCACCCAAAACTATATATCAGACAACTGGTATAAGGGTGGTGAAAGTACCAATGCTATGTTGGCCGGGATAACTTTGGAGGCCAACTTTGACGACCGCCAACGTCTGGAGTTTGAGAACAAGCTGGAAATGAAATTAGGCTTCATCACGGCACCTTCGGACACTGTGCACAAATATAAGACCAATGCCGACCTGTTTCGTCTGAACAGTAAGTTGGGTGTAAAAGCTTTTAAGAATTGGTATTATACGCTGGCAGCCGAATTCAAGACTCAGTTCTTCGGAAACTACAAGACCAATACCAACGATTTGATTTCTGCTTTCCTTTCTCCGGCACAATTGGATGTGACGCTTGGTATGGACTTCAAGCAGAACAAGAAGAATTATTCTTTGTCATTGCTGACTTCGCCGCTGGCTTATTCTCTTACTTACATAAGTAATAATGACATAGTCGATCCGGGTTCTTTCAATGTGGAGCAAGGACATCGGACAGCCAATCTGTTCGGTTCCAAGTTTACCGGAAACTTGACCTGGAAGATAATTCCGAGTGTGGTATGGGAGTCTAAGCTGGAGTATTTTACGACTTATGATAAGGTAATTGCCAGCTGGGAAAACACCTTTAATTTTGTGTTGAACCGTTATTTGTCAACCAAGCTGTTTGTGCATGCCCGTTATGACGATGGCGTGACACTGACGGAAGATAATAAAAGCTACTTCCAGTTGCAGGAATTGCTTAGCTTAGGATTGAATTATACGTGGTAATTCGTATAATAGGGCAGACACGTGGGTCTGCCCTATATTAATTGTTACTATAACTTTAAATCCAACAACGTCTGCACAATTCTTTCGGCAGCATGTCCGTCCCATCTTTCAGGCAGATGTCCTTCTTGCCATTCTCCTTTGCGGAGGACTTCCAACGCCTCTTTCAGTGCTCCGGTATTTTCTCCTACCAGACGGTTGGTTCCTATGCTTGCCGTTTCGGGATGTTCGGCATAGTCATTCAGCGTGATGCAGGGAATACCTAAGAAAGTGGCTTCTTCCGCCACGTTGCCTGAGTCGGTGATGATAGCCTCTGCATGAGTCTCCAGGTAACAGAAGGACAGGCAAGGCTGTGGAGGAAGCAGGCGCAGGCGTTCGGAGCTTACACCCAATGCTTCCAATTTCTGTTTTACATACGTGTGCAGCGGTGCCACGATGCTTTTGTCTGTTCCTTCCAGTATGGTTCGGAAGATGTCTTTCAGTGCCTTATCATTATTTAATAAGGTATGACGGTTCAATGTCAGCAAAAGATATTCCTTTTCTTTCAGTCCCATGATGGAGAATGCAGCGGGACGTTTCAGGCGGGCACGGTTGTAGCGCAGCGTATCTATCAGGATGTTTCCCACAAAGTGTACGTTGGCCTGTTCGGCACCGGTCTGGTTTAGGTTGCGGTTGGCCACCATGCCTGCTGTAAACAGGTAGTCCGACAGTCCGTCGGCAATCATCCGGTTTACTTCTTTGGGCATATCCATGTCGAAGGAGCGGGTTCCTGCCACTAAGTGCGCCACCTTCACACCTTTCTTTTTGGCCACGATGGAGCATGCCATGGTGGGGGTGAGGTCATCTACTACCATTACTATATGAGCCGGATGCTGGTCCAGTTCCCGTGCAAAAGCCACCAGGATGCCTGCCATCCGTTGAAAGAAATCAGTATCGTTTACCCGCAGATAAGCATCCGGACGGGGCATGTCTAAGTCTGTGAACAAAGAGGGTTCCAAACTTTTGTCTTCGTCCGAACCTGTATAGACCAGACGGGCAGTGATGTTTTTACCGGCTGCCTGAGCAGCCTTTATAGCACGCATTAACGGGGCAATTTTCATAAAATTGGGGCGTGCACCTGCAATAATCGTAATTTTCATTTGGCTTTTTAGCTATTTTCTGCCGACAAAAATACACTTTCTTATCGAATTTATTTGTTACTTTGCACGCAAATAATAACAGTTATGCCAACATTTGTTCAGATTTTAGATTTTATAGGCACATTCGCTTTTGCCATCAGTGGCATCCGGCTGGCTTCTGCCAAGCGTTTTGATTGGTTTGGTGCCTACGTAGTAGGTTTTGTGACAGCCATTGGCGGAGGAACCATCCGCGATTTGCTATTGGATGTGACACCCGGCTGGATGACCGACCCCATTTATCTGATATGTACCGGTCTTGCCCTGTTTTGGGTAATAGCATTCGGAAAGTACCTCATTCACATGCACAACACTTTTTTCCTCTTCGACAGCATCGGGCTGGCTTTGTTTACGGTGGTAGGTGTGGGCAAGAGCCTTGCTTTGGGTTATCCCTTTTGGGTGGCCATCATCATGGGTAGCTTCACGGGTGCTGCCGGCGGTGTGCTCCGCGATGTGTTCATCAATGAGATTCCCCTCATCTTCCGCAAGGAGATTTATGCCATGGCATGTGTGATAGGGGGATTTGTGTATTGGGTGTGCCATGCATTGGGGTGCGAGTCCTATATTTGCCAGATTGTGGCAGGAATTACCGTTTTCCTGAGTCGCATATTGTCTGTGAAATACAGCATTTGTCTGCCTATCTTGAAGGGAGAAAGCAAGTAGGAAAACACCCGAAAACTGTTATAATAGGGGGTGAAAACTGATAATTGGCGGTTTTTACCCCCTATTATAACAGTTTTTTCTTGTCCCTCTGCATGATTTGGGCTAATCTTGCAGCACGAAATCGTCAAACAAGATTATAAACCTAAAATATGAAATATTATGAGCAGTATTAGTTTAAGGAAAAGCTTGCAGAGCATGTATGAGGGATGGTTGTTTACAGTGCTACATAATTTGTGGGCAGGCCATATAGGAAAGTTCATCTACGGACAGATATACACGGCCCATGCAGATGAGACTTATCACATCAACCTGCCTCAGGGAGTGGGAATGGATTGTACTTGCGGCAACTACGGTCCCGGAGAAATCCGTCAGTTTGTCGGTCTGCTTCCGCAGGAATACCGTCAGCCTTTTGCCATGCATATTTCAGGATTCTCATATAGCGAGATAGCAAAGAGGTCAGATTTGCCGCTGGCAGTCGTAAAGGAACGCATCGCCTTTGCCCGGCAGCTCCTTAAACCCAAAATATGATATTAAACATGTTTTAAGGACTAAAAAAACGGGGTGAATATTAATCTTGTTTTTATTCATTCGCTATATTTGTACCGAAAAGAGAACCTTAAAACTTAATATCGAAATTATGAAAAAAGAAATCAAATTCAGTTTGGTTTATCGTGACATGTGGCAGTCTTCGGGCAAGTATCAGCCCAGAGCCGACCAGCTGGCCCGGATTGCTCCCGTTATCATTGAAATGGGATGTTTTGCCCGTGTGGAAACAAATGGCGGTGCCTTTGAACAGGTGAATTTGCTTTACGGCGAAAACCCCAACAAGGCGGTACGTGCTTTTACCAAGCCGTTGCATGAAGCCGGCATACAGACACACATGTTGGACCGCGGCCTGAATGTCTTGCGCATGTATCCCGTACCGGCCGATGTACGCCGGCTGATGTATAAAGTGAAATATGCACAAGGGGTGGATATTACCCGCATCTTCTGTGGACTGAACGAAGTGCGCAATATCATTCCTTCCATCCATTATGCCAAGGAGGCAGGCATGATTCCGCAGGCCACTCTCTGTATCACTTATTCTCCGGTGCACACCGTGGAATATTATTCCCGCATAGCCGACCAACTGATAGAGGCCGGTGCTCCCGAAATCTGCCTGAAGGATATGGCAGGCATCGGACGCCCCGAAATGTTGGGACAACTGGTGAAGAACATCAAAGAGAAACATCCCGATGTGCTGGTGCAGTATCACGGCCATACGGGACCGGGCTTGTCCATGGCTTCCATTCTGGAAGTATGCGAGAACGGAGCAGACATCATCGACGTGGCTATCGAGCCATTGTCATGGGGAAAGGTGCATCCCGATGTCATATCCGTGCAGGCCATGCTG
>JAUNIV010000089.1 GCA_030523385.1 Bacteroidales bacterium
CTAACTCTCAATTTTAGATTGTGTAATTCGCAAAGTATTTCTTTTTGACTATATCAATAACAATTCGGCACGGGGAGCTGCCTGTTTCAGCAACTCGGCATCCTGCACAGACACCTGTATGTCTGTTCGTCCCTGCACAACCAGCATCGGAACTTTCAGCGAAGCTATCAGCTTTTGCGGGTCATAACGATACCATGAAATCAGATAAGGCTGTACCGAAGGACGGAACAAGGCTTGCAAATACACAGGCACATCGGCCACTTCTCTCCCTTCCTTCAGCGAGGCATTGATGTCAGCTACCTGCTTCTGCACTGCTTCTGGAGTCATCTGTGCCGCTACTTGCGCTTCAATGATTTCATAAGCCGGACGTCCGGCTCCTGCCAACGAAACATAACCTTTCGCTTTTGTGTTTTTCCTGCAAGCCTCCAAACCGATAAGCGCACCTTCACTATGGCCCACAATGACAACACCTTTAAATCGTTTATCAGCCATCAGAAGTTCTATCCAACCTTCCACATCGGCAATGTAATGTTCGAAACGAAGTTCGGATTCCTGCAAATCTGCCGAAGCACTGGATGCTACACCTCTCTTGTCGAATCGCAAAACAGGGATACCATTCTTTGCCAACCCTTCTGCCAAATATTTCAAAGAATTGTTATTCATGTTTCCCACGGCGGTATTGCCGTCCATGTCCGTAGGTCCGGAACCTGCTATGAGCAGTGCCACCACGGAAGGAGATTTCATGCCATCGGGCAAAGTGAGTTTTCCGTATATGGTTCCCGTAGAAGTATTCAGACTCATGGATTCTTCCTGTAAAGTTGCTTGCTGTGCCGAGAGTGACAACAAAGAAAATGCGAGCAAAGATAAAAAGAGAAAAAAGATTCGTTTCATAATATTGGGGTATTGAAGTTTATTTGTTTCGACAAAAATAGCAAAAAAACATTTCATATACATATTCAGTATGATTTTTCCCTGCTTTTCATGCAGGCGGCTGTAATTTTAGTAGTATTTTTATCTTTCGATTTTAGTTTCTTACGCGATACTCGCCGGGAGTCATTCCCGTCCATTTCTTGAAGAATTTGCAGAAAGAGGCCTGGTCGGAGAAATGCAAGTCGGCAGCTATTCCCTGTATAGAGAATTTGTCTGCTTTCAACAAAGTCATGGCGTATTGAATCAGTTCGTGGCAAATCACATCGTGTGGTGTCTTGCCCATTACCTCCTTGATGATGCGCGACAAGTGTTTGGAAGAGATACCCAACTCGTTGGCATAAAAGTCCACGAGGTGTTCTGTCCGGAAGTGTTGCCTGACCAGACGGATAAACGACACCATAACCACATCGCGTTTGCTCAATGCAGACGGAAGTGCGTTCTTTCCTTTCAGCCGGGCAAAGGCTATGTTCCCCAATTCAAGCATGAAACTCTTGAAATAAACGCATGCCAGTTCCTGCCTGTAGCAATGCGTCGGATTGCCCAATGCCGAAGCGAGCAACAGGAATTGCCGTTCGAGTATTTCGCATTCCTCTCTTGAAAGCGAAAGGACGGGAGAATAAAACCGATTGACCAGATAGCTGTCCGGACAGGGCTTGAAATTGGCAAGCGATTCGTTGGTAAACTCCCTGCCGGGCAGTAGACAATAGGCACGCAAGTCGGCAGAAGCATGCAACACACGGAAATCTGCCCAATCCATCATGTCCAACAAAGAACATTCCGGCATCTCATGTTCTTTCCCATTTACCACAACCTGCAATTTCCCTTGACTCACCAATATAAACAGATGGCATCCTGTGATGTCCCTCCCCACTAACTTTTCAAATTCGGAAGGAAGCACCAGCGTCACCTTGCCAGCAAGCACACAGGCCGGCGAAGACTGTAACATCAGTTCTTGGGGATTCATCTCTCTGTCGTTATATGTTTCTGCCGCAAATATAGGAAGAATGTCCCAAATGGACAAACCATCAAGAAAAACAGCCTGTCTATTTCCTAATAATGATTAACGATGAGCAAAATGGACAAACCTATATGGCATTTGTCCAAACGATGTAAACCGATGGTGGCTATTTTCGCGTCCGAATCAGAAATATTAATCATCAAAACATAAGGAATGAAAATAAAAAACATCATTTTATTCGGTACGGCATTGCTGCTCACTGCATGCAAGCAAGGAGAAAGGCAGCAACCGACAGAAGAGGAATATCCGCTGCTGACTTTAAAACCGACAGACAGGGAATTGTCCGTGAAATATTCCGCAGTCATAGAAGGCAAGCAGGACGTAGAGATACGCCCGCAAGTATCGGGCACCCTTACCCGGGTGTGCGTGGAAGAAGGTGCCCGCGTCCGAAAAGGAGAAGTGTTGTTCGTTATTGATCAAGTGCCCTATCAGGCAGCTTTGCAGAAAGCCCAGGCAACGGTAGCCACTGCCGAAGCAAACCTCGCCACTGCCCGACTGAACTTAGAAGGAAAAGAAGAACTGTTCAGAAACAAGGTAGTATCTGACTTCGACCTACGCACCACGCAGAATGCCTGCAAAAGTGCCGAAGCTGCCTTGCTCCAGGCACAGGCCGAATTGCGTGATGCCGCCAATAACCTTTCATATACCGAAGTGAAAAGTCCGGTAGATGGCTTTGCAGGCATGACCGCCTTCCGCGTGGGTGCATTGGTCAGTCCGACCATGAGTGAACCACTCATCAGTGTATCCGACAATTCAGACATGTATGTCTATTTCTCATTGACCGAAAAACAGGCATTGTCACTGACCGCCCAGTATGGTTCGTTAGACAAAGCATTGGCCTCATTTCCCGAAGTGTCATTAGAGTTGAACGACGGAAGCCTGTACGGACAAAAAGGACGGGTGGATGTCATCAGTGGCATCATCGACCGGACAACAGGCACCGTGCAGATGCGTGCCTGCTTCAGCAATGCAGACCGACGCCTAATGAGTGGCGGAGTGGCAAACATCATTATACCTTATTATAGGGAGCAATGCCTTGTCATCCCACAAGGAGCCACCTACGAAATACAAAATCGTTTCTTTGCCTATAAGGTAGTAGATGGCAAGGCAGTATCTACCGCTATCGAGGTCTTCAAGATAGACAACGGACGAGAGTACATCGTAGAAAGCGGCTTGCAGGAGGGCGACGTCATCGTTGCCGAAGGGGCAGGACTTATCAAAGTTAATGAAGAATGAGGTTACCACATACAATTCTTCATTCTTCGTTCTTCATTTAAAAAATTCTCCATTTAATATGAATTTACAGCATTTCATCGACCGTCCCATCCTTTCGATGGTTATCTCGGTCATTATCCTGGTAGCAGGACTTATCGGGCTTTATGCCCTTTCCGTGGAGCAATATCCCGACATTGCCCCACCCACCGTAGTTGTCAGCACCACCTATAGCGGCGCCAATGCCGAGGCTGTGCAGAAAAGTGTCATAGCCCCACTGGAGGAAGCCATCAACGGTGTAGAAAACATGACCTACATGACCTCTACGGCAAGCAATTCGGGCAGTGCAGAAATCACCATCTACTTCAAGCAAGGAAGCGATGCCGACATGGCAGCTGTGAACGTGCAGAACAAAGTAGCCACAGCCACTTCGCTACTGCCTGCCGAAGTGACCAAAGTGGGTGTGACCACTGCCAAACGGCAGAACAGCATGCTAAAGATTTTCGGATTGTATAGTCCGAAAGGCACATACGATGAGACATTCCTGACGAATTATCTCGCCATCAATGTAAAGCCCCAACTGCAACGCATATCGGGCGTGGGCGAGGTGAGCGTAATGGGTGGCGACTACGCCATGCGCATTTGGCTGAAACCCGACGTGATGGCACAATACGGACTGACGCCTGCCGACGTGGAGGCAGCACTCTCCGGACAGAACGTGGAAGCATCGGCAGGTGCTATCGGCGAAGACTCGAAGAACGTCTATCAATACACACTGAAATATCGCGGACGACTGGAAACGGAACAAGAGTTCGAAGAGATTGTTATCAAAGCATATACCGACGGACGAGTGTTGCGGCTTCGGGATGTGGCCGATGTGGAATTGGGCGCACAGAGTTATGCCTACACGGGCACTGTGAACGGCGCACCGGGCAGCACGTGCAAGATCAATCAGATTTCGGGAACGAACGCCAACGAAATCATTATCAACATAGATAAGTATCTGGAGGAACTGAAAGGAAGCTTGCCACCCGACATGGAGGTAGTGGAACTGGTCAGTACCAAATACTTTCTGGATGCTTCCATCCACGAGGTCATCAAGACCCTCCTGGAAGCCATCATCCTCGTGGTACTGGTGGTGTATGTATTCTTGCAGAACCTGCGCTCTACATTGATTCCTTTGGTCGGCATACTGGTTTCGCTCATCGGTACTTTTGCCGCCATCTACGTGGCAGGTTTCAGCATCAACCTGCTGACGCTCTTCGCCCTGGTGCTCGCCATCGGTACGATTGTCGATGATGCCATCATCGTGGTAGAGGCGGTGCAGACACGTTTCGACGAAGGCTATCGCTCGCCCTACCAGGCATCTATCGATGCCATGAACGGTATAGCTTCTGCCATCGTCACTTCTACATTGGTCTTTATGGCGGTGTTCGTGCCCGTATCGTTCATGGGTGGCACGTCGGGTGTGTTCTATACGCAGTTTGGTGTCACCATGGCCGTGGCAGTAGGTATTTCGGCTATCAATGCTTTGACCCTCTCGCCTGCCCTCTGTGCCTTGATACTGACTCCTAACGAAATTCTGGTAGAAGGGAAACGCCCGAAGTTCTCTACCCGTTTCCGCATGGCGTTCGATTCGGCTTTCCGCCGCTTAGTGTTGAAGTATAAAGGTGGAGTGAAGTTCTTTATCAAGCGCAAATGGTTGGCATGGGCTTCGTTAGGATTCGCTTTAGTGGTGCTCTGCTATCTGATGAACACTACAAAGACAGGATTGGTGCCGAATGAAGACACCGGTGCCATCTTCATCAATCTGGATGCTCCGGCAGGCAACACACTGGCAGAAACCGCTGCCACCATGCACCGGGTGGAAGAGATCTTGATGGAAGTACCACAGATTGAAGATTTCAGCATGGTGGCAGGCCAGGGCGGTGCATCGCATGGCATGTTCATCATCCGCTTGAAGCATTGGGACGAACGTCCAGGCAAAGAGAACAGCCTGAATGCCGTGTGCGAAGAGATTTACCGTCGAACGGAACACATCAAGAGTGCCAACCTCTTTGTCTATTCCTCGCCCATGATTGGAGGCTACGGTTCGGGAAACAACTTTGAAATCTATGTGCAAGACCGTGCAGGCAAGGGAGTGGATGCACTGAGCCAGGTGACCAACCGCTTTATCGAAGAGTTGAACAAACGCCCCGAAATACAGATGGCACTCACCTCGTTCAGTGCCAACTTCCCGCAGTATCGGGTAGATATAGACGAGACGAAGTGTCAACGCTACGGAACCACCACGGGCGAAGTGCTGGATGTACTCTCCGGCTATTTAGGCAGTGTATATGCTTCCAACTTCAACCGCTTCACCAAACTCTATCGCGTTATCATGCAGGCACCTTCGGAGAGCCGGAGCAACCTTCATTCTTTAGATAATATCTTTGTTAAGACCAACGGAGGCATGACACCCGTCAGCCAATTCGTTACGCTGACCAAGACCTACGGTGCCGAATCATTGTCACGCTTCAACATGTTCTCCGCCATTTGCGTGCAAGGTATGCCGGCATCGGGTTACAGTTCGGGCGATGCCATCCGTGCCATCGCCGAAGTGGCAAGTCATACGCTGCCCACAGGTTATAGCTATGAACCGGGAGGTATGACGCGCGAAGAGCAACAAAATGCCGGCTCGTATGACACAGCCATCATCTACGGGGTCTGCATCCTGTTCATTTACCTGATACTTTGCGCACTCTATGAAAGTCTGTTCGTTCCGTTGGCAGTGATTCTCTCCGTGCCCTTCGGACTGATGGGTAGTTTCTTCTTCGCCCATCTGTGGGGACTAGAGAACAACATCTACCTGCAAACAGGACTTATCATGCTTATCGGTCTGCTCTCTAAAACGGCCATCCTGCTGACGGAATATGCCACTGAACGACGCAAAGCAGGCATGTCGCTCACACAGGCAGCCATGACTGCCGCAAGCGTCCGTCTGCGTCCTATCCTGATGACTGCGCTTACGATGGTTTTCGGCTTGCTTCCGCTGATGTTTGCTTCGGGTGTAGGTGCCAATGGCAATTCAACATTGGGCGTAGGTGCAGTGGGCGGCATGCTGGTGGGTACCATCGCTTTGCTCTTCGTTACTCCGGTCTTCTTCATTACCTTCCAATATGTGGAAGAAAAAGTGATGAGCCGGAAAAGAAAGAGAAAAGAAGAATCTCTCTGCGACAGCATGTAGCACAATGCCACAAACTTAGAAAAGTCTGGCACGAATTTAACAGAATCTCCACTTTTATCCTTACCTTTGTATATGAATTGGGATATTGTACCCTAACAATAATAAGGAAACGATGCAAATTCATAACAATATATTGATAGCGGAATGCTCGACTTACGATTTCAAGGAAATGTTGGAACGTAAGAAAGTGAAGTCATGGCTTAAATCCGTGTCGGCTTTTGCCAATACCGATGGTGGCAGTTTGTTCTATGGAGTGAACGATGACGGAGTGATTGTAGGTTTGGAAAATCCACAAGCCGATGCCGATTTTATCAGTGAAATGATAAAGGCAAGGCTTGACCCTGTGCCGGAAGTTCAACTTATCCCGATAGAACATGAAGGACATACGCTGCTCGAAGTGAAAGTAAAGGCAGGAACGCTTACACCTTATTATTACTATCAGGATGGGACACGTACCGCGTATGTACGGGTCGGCAATGAAAGTGTAGAGTGTAATTCACAACAACTCCTTTCGTTAGTATTAAAAGGGACGCACATGACATGGGATTCACTGCCTACCCAAGTGGATGCCAGCAAGCACTCGTTCATCATCCTTGCCAATACCTTTCGCGAACAAACCCACCAGGAATGGAACGACAAGTATCTGGAATCATTCGGACTGGTTACTCCTGAAGGTAAATTGACCAATGCGGGATTATTGTTCGTGGATAACTGCACCGTATTCCAATCTCGTATCTTCTGTACCCGTTGGACGGGGCTCTATAAAGATGATGCCATCAGTTCCGTAGAGCATCGGGCTAACCTTGTATTGCTATTGAAATACGGCATGGACTTCATCAAGAACTACACCATGAGTGGCTGGGTAAAGATGCCGAACTATCGCCTGAACCTTCCCGACTACTCCGACCGTGCCATCTTTGAAGGGTTGGTAAACCACCTTATCCATAGAGATTACACGGTAATGGGCGGCGAAGTACATATTGACATTTACGATGACCGCGTAGAACTGGTATCACCCGGTGCCATGCTTGACGGTACGCAGATTCAAGACCGTGACATATACAAAGTACCGTCTATGCGTCGCAATCCCGTCATTGCAGATATGTTCACACAGCTGGACTATATGGAAAAACGTGGATCCGGCTTACGCAAAATGCGGGAACTTACGGAGAAACTGCCCAACTTCCTGCAAGGGAAAAAACCGCAATATCAAACGGAAGCGACTTCTTTCTACACCACATTCTATAATCTGAACTGGGGCGAGAATGGAAGAATACCTGTCGAGGAAGTGGCTAACAGGGTAAATAGTACCCTCGAAAAGTACCCTGTAAACGAAAAAAGTTCGGTGAAAACCTTCGGTGATTCACAAAAATCTTCGGAGAAAACCTTCGGTGATTCACAAAAAACTTCGGTGAAGCCAAAACGATTAGGACGAACAGCACAAAGCATTCTTGACCTTATTATTTCTGACGGTTCTATATCCCAAGACAAGATGGCTGAAAAGATAGGGGTTAGTAAACGCGCCATTGAAATGCAAGTTGCAAATCTAAAAGCCAAAGGATTACTTGTCAGAGAAGGAGCAGATCACGGTGGTTATTGGCGCATTGTAACTAATCCTCAAAACAAAAAATAATCTTGTGCAATCTTCATTTTGGTATTTTAATGACTAAATCCATCGAAAGAATCTTTATGGTGCCAAAAAAGTCGTTTTTCACTCATTTTATGGTGCCAATTTTATCGGAAAAAGATTAGTGAGCATCAATAAAGACATGACAAAGGCCGCTTACTCCCCCCCCCTCAAATTTTCCCTAACTGGGAAAAACTTTTTTCCTGACT
>JAUNIV010000090.1 GCA_030523385.1 Bacteroidales bacterium
CCCTTTTCTACAGCCATCTTGATGAGCTGGCCCACACCCTTCTGGTCCAATACCTGGAACGGATCCACCTTCAAAATCTTCTTCTGCAGGTAAACAGGCAAGAAGCTGGCAATGTCGTCACGAGAGTAACCGAAGGTCATCTGAGTCAAGTCGTTTGTACCGAATGAGAAGTATTCGGCTTCGGTAGCGATGCGGTCGGCAGTAAGGGCAGCACGCGGAATTTCAATCATAGTACCGATTTCAAATTCGATTTCCACGCCATATTCTGCAAATACTTCGGCAGCAGTTCTCTTGATGACTTCCTTCTGCTGTTTCAACTCGTAGAGGATACCGATCAGCGGAACCATGATTTCGGGCTTCGGATCCTTGCCTTCCTTCTTCAGTTCGCAAGCTGCGCTCAAGATAGCGCGTGTTTGCATAGCTGTGATTTCGGGGAATGTGATACCCAGACGGCAACCGCGGTGACCCAACATCGGATTGTTTTCTGCCAAGCTGGCTACACGCTTCTGGATTTCCTTCACGCTTACGCCCATTTCGTTAGCCATTGTTTCCTGTCCGGCCAAATCGTGGGGAACAAATTCGTGCAAAGGAGGATCGAGCAGACGGATATTTACCGGACAACCGTCCATAGCTTCCAAGATACCCTTGAAGTCTGCTTTCTGATAGGGGAGCAACTTAGCCAATGCCTTTTCGCGTCCTTCTACACTGTCTGCAAGGATCATTTCACGCATGGCAACAATCTTCTGGTCTTCGAAGAACATGTGTTCCGTACGGGTCAGACCGATACCTTTGGCACCGAATGCGCGGGCTACCTGTGCATCGTGCGGAGTATCTGCGTTGGTACGAACCTGAAGTTTGGTGTACTTGTCGCACAAGTCCATCAAGTCCTTGAAGTCGCCGCTCAGTTCGGCAGCACGGGTCGGAACCTGTCCGGCATATACTTGTCCCGTAGTACCGTTCAGTGAAATGTAATCACCTTCCTTATATACTACACCTTCTATTTCTACGGTCTTAGCTTTATAATCCACGTTGATGGCACCTGCACCCGATACGCAGCACTTACCCATACCACGTGCCACAACAGCAGCGTGAGAAGTCATACCGCCACGTGCGGTCAAGATACCTTCGGCACTTGCCATACCTGCCAAGTCTTCGGGAGAAGTTTCGATACGAACCATGACTACCTTATGGCCGTCTTTGTGCCATTCTTGTGCATCATCGGCATGGAATACAATCTGTCCGCAGGCAGCACCCGGAGAAGCGGGAAGACCTTGAGTGATTACTTTGGCTTTCTTCAGAGCATCCTTGTCGAATACAGGGTGAAGCAGTTCGTCCAGCTTCTGAGGTTCGCAACGCAGCAAGGCAGTCTTTTCGTCGATCAAGCCTTCGCGCAGCAAATCCATGGCAATCTTCACCATAGCCGTACCGGTACGCTTTCCGTTACGTGTCTGGAGGAACCAGAGCTTGCCTTCCTGTACGGTGAATTCCATATCCTGCATGTCGCGGTAGTGCTTTTCAAGCTTGTCCTGCAAAGCATCCAGTTCGGCATAGATTTCCGGCATAGCTTCTTCCATAGAAGGATATTTGGCTACACGTTCTTCTTCGGAGATGCCTGCACGTTCTGCCCAACGCTGAGAACCGATCTTTGTAATCTGTTGCGGAGTGCGGATACCTGCTACTACGTCTTCGCCCTGAGCATTTACCAAGTATTCACCATTGAACAGGTTTTCACCATTACCGGCGTCACGGCTGAAGCATACACCGGTTGCCGAAGTTTCACCCATGTTACCGAATACCATGGCCATAACAGATACGGCAGTACCCCATTCATCGGGAATTCCTTCCATCTTACGATAGAGGATGGCACGTTCGTTCATCCAGCTGCGGAATACAGCGCAGATAGCTCCCCAAAGCTGTTCCATCGGGTCGGTGGGGAAGTCGTGTCCGGTCTGTTCCTTGATGGCTTTCTTGAAGCGGGCTACCAGGTCTTTCAGTTCTTCTACAGACAAGTCCTTATCCAACTTGATGCCGCGTATTTCCTTCACTTCGTCAATGATGGCTTCGAACGGGTCGATGTCTTCCTTGTTTACGGGCTTCATGCCGAGCACCACGTCACCATACATCTGTACGAAGCGGCGGTATGAATCGTAAACGAAGTGCGGGTTGCCTGTCTTGGCCACCATGCCTTCGGCCACTTCGTCGTTCAGACCCAGGTTAAGGATGGTATCCATCATACCGGGCATAGATGCACGTGCACCGGAGCGTACAGATACCAACAGCGGATTCTCTACGCTACCGAACTTACAGTTCATCAAAGATTCTACATGGGCAACGGCTTTATTTACTTCGTCTTGCAGCAATTCGACGATTTTTTCCTGACCTACTTCATAGTATTCGTTACAAACATCGGTTGTGATGGTGAAACCCGGGGGAACGGGAACTCCGATCAAATTCATTTCCGCCAAATTGGCACCTTTACCTCCCAGCTCTTCACGCATCTTTGCGTTTCCTTCGGCTTGTCCGTTGCCGAAGGTGTAAACTCGTTTTTTATCCATAATAAACTCTTTAAAGTTAACTACTAATCAAGTATTGATTACGCAAAGCTAAATATATTTTATTTATTTCCCAACTATTTGCGAAAAAAAATAATAGAATTTGCAAATCCTACTTTGCAAATCCAATATCCTTTCGTTTTATAAAGAATAATTCGCGGAAAATACTTACTTTTGCCCCCAAATCAACTTATTCGTAAAAGTGACTAGAAAGAAGAAAGAACTCCCTTTATTAGAGAAGGTGACCATAACAGATGTAGCTGCCGAAGGAAAGGCTTTGGCGAAAGTAAATGACTTGGTGGTGTTTGTGCCCTATGTGGTGCCGGGCGATGTGGTGGACTTGCAGGTGAAACGCAAGAAGAACCATTATGCCGAGGCAGTGGCAGTGAAATTCCATGAATATGCTTCGGTGCGTGCCGTGCCGTTTTGCGAACACTACGGCGTGTGTGGCGGTTGCAAGTGGCAATGCCTGCCCTACGAAGAGCAGATTAAGTACAAGCAGAAACAGGTGACGGACAACCTTACCCGCATCGGGAAGATTGAATTGCCCGAAATCTCTCCCATATTGGGCTCGGAGAAAACGGAATTCTATCGCAATAAGTTGGAGTTTACGTTCTCCGACAAACGCTGGCTGACCGAAGAAGAGGTGAAGGCCGATGTGAAGTACGAGCAGATGAATGCCGTGGGATTTCACATACCGGGAGCTTTCGACAAGGTGCTGGCCATTGACAAGTGTTGGCTGCAAGATGATATCAGCAACCAAATCCGCAATGCCATCCGCGATTATGCCTACGAGCACAACTATCCTTTCTTCAACCTCCGCACGCAAGAAGGCCTGCTGCGCAACCTGATGATTCGTACCTCTACCACGGGCGAGCTGATGGTGTTGCTGCAATGCAAGGTGGTGGATGAGCGCGATTTGGAACTGACGAAACAACTGCTGGCTTTCGTGGCCGAGCGTTTCCCGCAGATCACTTCTTTGCTGTATGTGGTGAACAACAAATGCAACGATACCATCAACGACCTCGATGTGGTGGTGTTCAAAGGCAATGACCATATCTATGAGGAGATGGAAGGACTTCGTTTCAAGATAGGTCCGAAGTCGTTCTATCAGACCAATTCCGAGCAGGCCTATAATTTATATAAGGTGGCGCGCGACTTTGCCGGACTGACGGGCGATGAACTGGTGTACGACCTTTACACGGGTACAGGCACCATAGCCAACTTCGTGTCCCGTCGGGCACGTCGGGTGATAGGCATAGAGTATGTGCCCGAAGCCATAGAGGATGCCAAGGTAAACTCTGCCATCAACGGCATAGACAACACGCTTTTCTATGCCGGCGACATGAAGGACATTCTGACACAAGACTTCATCAATGAGCATGGCCGGCCCGATGTCATTATCACCGACCCGCCCCGTGCAGGTATGCACAACGATGTGATAGATACCATCCTCTTTGCCGAACCGAAGCGGATTGTCTATGTGAGCTGCAACCCTGCCACCCAGGCACGTGACCTGTCGTTGCTCGATGCCAAATACAAGGTGACGGCTGTGCAGCCGGTAGATATGTTCCCGCATACACACCACGTGGAAAATGTAGTTTTACTTGAAAAAAGATAATTATGGCCGAAGGAAAGAAAAACAAGACCGACAAACCGATAGCAAGGGCGGCTGCCAAATATACTATATACAATGTAAACCAGCCTGCCGAACTGATGGAGTTTCTGATGCAGAAGATGGCAGGCATCAGTCGCAACAAGGTGAAAGCGTTGCTCACTAACCGTGCTGTGCTGGTGGACAACACCATCACCACGCAATACAATTTCCCGCTGAAGCCGGGCATGAAGGTGCAAATCAGTCGCTCGAAGAACAATCGTGAGTTCAAGAACCCGATGCTGAAACTGGTCTATGAGGATGCCTACCTCATTGTGGTGGAGAAGAAAGAGGGGCTGCTCTCCGTAAGCACCGACCACCAGAAAGAACGTACTGCGCAACACATCCTGAATGACTACGTGAAGCGTTCGCACCGAAACAACCGCATCTTTGTGGTGCATCGCCTCGACCGCGAGACTTCCGGACTGATGATGTATGCCAAGGATGAAATGACGCAACACACTTTGCGCGACAACTGGCACGACATTGTCACCGACCGCCGTTATGTGGCTATCGTGTCGGGAGATATGGAAAGAGACTTCGGAACAGTGGAATCCTGGCTGACAGACCGTAAGCTGTATGTAAGTTCCAGCCCCGTAGATGACGGGCAAGGAAAATATTCCGTCACGCACTACAAGACCATCAAGCGTGCCAACGGCTATTCGTTGCTCGAACTGGATTTGGAGACAGGCAGGAAGAACCAGATACGTGTGCACATGTCCGACTTAGGACATCCCGTGGTAGGCGATGAGCGTTACGGGAGTGATAGCAATCCGTTGGGACGGTTGGCGCTTCATGCTTTCAAGCTGTGCTTCCATCATCCGGTCACGGGCGAACTGATGGAGTTTGAAACGCCTTATCCGGCTACCTTCAAGAATCTGATGCTTCGCAAAGGATAAAATAATAGGGGCGCATTTTTTTGCGTCCCTATTATTTTATATGGGTAATACCGAATTACTTCAGCCACTTATCCAACCAACTGAAGAACGTGCGCTGCCACAACACGCCATTCTGCGGTTTCAGCACCCAATGGTTTTCGTCCGGATAGAGCAACAGTTCGGCAGGCACACCGCGCAACACGGCAGCATTGAATGCCGACATACCCTGTGACGCCAGGATGCGATAATCCTTTTCGCCGTGAATGCAGAGGATAGGCGTGTCCCACTTATCTACAAAGCGGTGGGGCGAATTGGCAAATGTGCGTTGTGCCGTAGCGTTGTTCTTCTCCCAGTAAGCACCGCCCATGTCCCAGTTGGCAAACCACATTTCTTCGGTTTCCAAGTATTGCTGTTCCATGTTGAAAATGCCGTCGTGGGCAATGAACGCCTTGAAACGCTTGTCGTGATGACCGGCCAACCAATACACAGAGAAGCCTCCGAAGCTGGCACCCACGCAACCCAACCGGTCGCGGTCCACGTATGGTTCCTTCGCAATGTCGTCAATGGCCGACAGGTAATCCTTCATACACTGGCCTCCGTAGTCGCCGCTGATTTGCTCCAACCATTCCATGCCGAAGCCCGGCAGACCGCGGCGGTTGGGGGCAATGATGATATAATCGTTGGCAGCCATAATCTGGAAGTTCCAACGGTAGCTCCAGAACTGGCTGACGGGACTTTGCGGACCGCCTTCGCAGAACAACAGGGTGGGGTACTTCTTGGCAGGGTCGAAGTCGGTGGGATAGATTACCCACGAAAGCATCTGTTTGCCGTCTGTGGTCTTGGTCCATCTTTCTTCCACCTTGCCCAGCTTCAGCTGATTGAAGATGTGGTCATTCTCGTGCGAGAGCTGAGCCAGTTGCCCGTCGGCAGGATTCAGCGCATAAATCTCATCGGCAGCACTGATGGAGTGGCGTTTGGTAATCAGCTTGTCGCCCAGCAGAGCCACTGAACCGTAGTCATACATACCATCGGTCAGCTTCTTCACCTCGCCGCTCAGGTTGGTGCTATACACCATGCTCGTGCCGTGCCATACACCCACGAAGTACAGATTCTGCGAATCGTTGCTCCAGCAATAATCATCCACGCCGCTTTCAAATGCTTCGCTGACATATCCTTTTTCTTTTGTCTCCAGATTGAATACACACAAGCGGTTGCGGTCACTCTCATAACCGTCTCGCTCCATGCTTTGCCAGGCTATGTACTTACCGTCGGGACTGAACTTCGGATTCGTGTCATATCCCATGTTGGTGTCCGGCTTCTTGCTATCGGCCATTCCCTCTACGTGGAAGCAAGCCGTATAGTCCTTACACAGATTCTCCGTCTTGCCGCTCTCTATATTATATAGGTATATGTCCGAGTCGGTAGAGATGGAGTAGGCGAGACCTGTCTTTTTGCGGCTGGTGTAGGCCACTTGCTTGGAGTCCGTGCTCCATGCCAGCTGCTCGATACCGCCGAATGGCTTCATCGGTGCTTCGTAGGGTTCTCCCTCCATGATGTCTTTGGCTGCACCCACGCGGTTGCCGTCAAAGTCGGCCACAAACGGATGCGGCACGCTTTCCACCCATTCATCCCAGTGCTTGTACATCAGGTCCGTGACGATGATACCGCTTGCTTTGGGCAGGTCGGGATAGAGGTCCACGGTGCGCTGTCCGTATTTCACTTGCGAGATGAAGAGCACCTTCTGTTCGTCGGGCGAGAAAGAAAATCCCTCTATGTCCCCGTCGAAGTCGGACAAGATGCGTCTTTCCGTTCCGTCCGGATTCATCTCCCATATCTGGCTTCCTCCGCTTTCGTTGCACAGGAAAGCTATTTTCTTTCCGCCTTTAATCCATTGCGGCTCGCCCTCGTTCCATGCCGTCTGTGTGAGCAGGGTGTTGTTGCTGCCGTCGGCATCCATTACATAGAGCACGCGGTGACTCCGGTTCTGGGGCACACTGTAGTAGGCCACGGTGTAGGCTATTTTGCTACCGTCGGGTGATACACTCAGGCTGCCTATGCGTCCCATGGCCCATAGGGCTTCGGGGGTAAGGCGCCCGTCCTTGATACTGATTTCCTGTTTGCCTATGACGGGTTCAAAGTCCTGTCCTTCCTGCTTCACTTCGTTGCAGGCAGTGGCAATGGTCAGTGCGGTTGCTATAAAAGCTGCGCTTGATTTGTTCATATTGAAAATTGTTATTAGATGATTTCTTTTGTTTGCAAATGTAAATACAAATGCCGAGTGTTGCAAATCGGTATCCCCTTAAAATAACATGAGTTTTCAGTAGAAGCCCAGTTTATGGGTTGGTCCGTCTCACATAAACCTTTCCGCTTCCTCTTCCTTCGGTAGTGATTCCCGTAGCAGGGTCTTCCCTCAGTTCTTTCAGCTCCAAGGTAGCAGTGGTTCTGCGCAGTCCGGTCAGCTCCATATAGTCGGCTACGCGCATGAAGTGATGTTCGTCTATAAACTTCAGGGCTAATTTGATTCGTTGCTGTTTCGTGTAGGGCGACCGGCAGATGTAGCTTATGCCCGCCCGTTTCAGCTTGCAGTGTTTGTTGGTTTCCTTCACCAGTTCCTTGCTTGCCCGGAAGTTGACCCCATCGACCATCAGGCTTCGCGCGTTTCGTTTCTGTTCGTTGCCGTCTATGGTGTCTATTTCCTTTCCCCTCACTATGCCCAATGTGGGCTTGAAAGTACCTACGCCGTCAATGGTCACGCTATATCCCTCTCCCATGTAATAAGCCAGTTCATCGGCCAGTGTAGTGAGCACGTGTATCACGTTTCCTTCGGTCAGTCCCGATCCCGGGTGTGCCAGTTTGCTGATGAAATCTTTTGCATTGATGTTGTAATAGGTCTTCATGCGGTAGAACACTCGTTGTTTTCCTGTTCCGTCCAAATCACTCATTTCTTGTTTGATGTATTCTGCCATATTTATTATAGGTATAAAAGTTATTTCTTCTAGATGCAAAACCTGTT
>JAUNIV010000091.1 GCA_030523385.1 Bacteroidales bacterium
CCCCATTGGGCGTTTTTCTGCTTTGCAACAATGTCACTTCCCATCTGCCAATACAAATGCAGAAGCTCACTGTTTACCTTTACCGCTGCCTTTATCTGACTCTGACGGATACGTTCTTTCAGTCCAACAATCCATTGGCGATAATCAACAGAAAGCATATTCGTTGTCACTTGTTTATTCGATTCCATATCCCAAGTCTTTAAAGAGTTTCATCAGTTCTTTCTTGCTCTCCTCCTCTTGTTTCAAGAGTTCCTGCATCTCGCCTTGCAGTTGTTTCATTTTCGTATCGAAGTCAATACCCTCATCACGGTTCTTGAACTCGATATATTTGCTCGGCACGAGCGACCAGCCTTTCTGCTCAATCTCCTTCAATGTAGCAGAATAGCAATACTCCGGGATGTCCTTGTAAGTTTGTTTATGTCCTTCCCGTTGCCAGTTATGGAAATTCTGAGCTATCTGCGTAATCTGTTCCTGTGAGAACTGAATGTACTTCTTCTCAAACGGTTCGCCCCACTGACGCAAGTCAATGAAAAGCACTTCATTCTCACGGTTGCGGTATTTCACGATCTCACCGTTTTGCTCCACAGTCCGGGCCTTACGGTTGGCTGCCAATATCCAAAGCGTCACGCTTATGTCCGTAGAATAGAACATATTGCGCGGTAATATGACGATGGCCTCTACCAAATGATTTTCCAGCAGACGGCGACGGATGTTCAGTTCTGTCCCGTCGCCGCTCAACGCTCCGTTGGCAAGCAGGAATCCTGCCATGCCATTAGCTGACAACTTGGAAACGATGTTCAGAATCCAACCATAATTGGCATTGCTTGTGGGTGGAACATCATATCCGTGCCAACGTGGGTCGTCCTTCAATTCATTATCTGCACGCCACGCCTTCTGATTGAAAGGCGGATTCGCCATGATGAAATCCGCTTTCAAGTTCTTGTGCTGGTCGTTATGAAAAGTATCGGCGGCGAGTTCACCCAAATTGTTTGCTATACCACGAATAGCAAGGTTCATCTTCGCCAGTTTATAAGTGGTGTTGGTATATTCCTGTCCATAGACGGAAATATCTTTCCTGTTACCGTGATGCGCCTCTATGAACTTCATGCTCTGTACAAACATACCACCCGAACCGCAACATGGATCGTAAATCTTTCCCCGGTACGGCTGAATCATTTCGGCTATCAGGTTAACGATGGTCTTTGGTGTGTAATATTCTCCTTTACCCTTACCTTCGGCAATGGCAAACTTGGCGAGGAAATATTCATATACCCGTCCGATTAGGTCATGCTCCGGGTCTTTAAGCGTATCAATCTTGTTTATCTCATCAAGCAAAGCCGCAAGTTTCGTGCGGTCAAGTCCCAAGCCGGAATAGTAATTACTGGGGAGTGCACCTTTCAATGCCGGATTATCTTTCTCAACCGTAGCAAGGGCAGTGTCAATCTTGATGGCAATGTCATTCTGTTTGGCATTTTCCATGATATAGCCCCATCTGCTGGCCTCATTCAGGTAAAACACATTTCTTGCATTATAGAATACGGCTTGTTCAACGAATGCTTCTTTGCCATCGGCTATCAGTTCATTGCGTCGCTCCTCAAAGCGATCGTTGGCATATTTCAAAAATATCAAACTTAACACCACATGCTTGTATTCCGACGGTTCTACTGAACCGCGCAATTTGTTCGCCGATTCCCAAAGGGATTCCTCTATACTCTTTTCTTTTATTTGTTTTTTCGCCATATTCTTATTCTTCCATATTATTGCTTATCAATCATCGTGCAGCTACCTCCAATATCTTCGCTATCTTCATCAGCATTTCCATCGATTGACGATATTTGCAAAGGTAGTGATTAGCCTTGAGAATCAATAAAGTTTTAGCAGGAATCTTCTTTCATGCTGGAGTTTATTCTTTATAAAAGGGGATATTTTAGTTCTGTCATCATTTACTTCAGTGCATTTTCCTTCCAGACAGAAATATATAAAATCGGTTATGGATAATATAATCATCAAAGATCATCGGCATATCATTAAAATCACTTTTTACCGGTAGTCAAACTGATGAAGCATATCGGGATGGAGAAATAATCATGTAATGGGCGAGCCAACCGGTCCGCCCATTACAATAACGGGATACAACTTACCTATGTTATTTCGGCAAGTTGAACGCCACACTCATTTCTTTCATCTGTTCTTGAGTCATACCGTCCGGTTCAAAGCCCATGTTTTTGGCGGCAATGTAAATCAAGACCGATTTGTTCAGCACGTCTATCTGGTCGAAAGCGGCCATTACATCGCAATCCACAGCAAACACTCCGTGTTTCTCCCACATCACCACATCATAGTCTGCCAATTCCTGAATAGTAGCCTCAGCCAATTCTACCGAACTGGGCATTTTATAAGGTATAATGCCCAAGCCGCGCGGACAGAATGCTTTCGTTTCGGGAATCATGCTCCACAACAGATTAGTGGCCACGTCTTTTTCCAGGAATTTCTTATTATGACTCATGGCAACCAGCTCGATGGGATGCGTATGTACCGAAGCCTTATAAGGAGAGCCTTTGCTGATAAGATAGTTGTGCACACTCAGGTGTGAAGGAAGTTCCGAAGTGGGTTTCACCGGTTTGTCAGCTATGATGACATAGCTGGCACAGTCGTCCAGGATACGGATAATGGATCCGTTTTCCATCGGCCAGCGAGCCAGGTCGCGCATGCGCATGTTCGTGCCTTTGCAATAGAAATAGCATCCTTTCAGGTAAGGCAGGGTAGCACCGATGGGCTTGACTTCGCTGATGGCAGGCATTTGACGGATTTCATCATCAATGTATTCGGTGATGTTCACGGTAATGTTTCCGCCGTTGCGTTCGGCCCAGCCTTTTTGCCACAAGTATCCGGCCACTTCGGCCACTTTGTTTACCTCGCGTTCCAATTCGGGTCGGTTTTCCAAGATTGATTTCATACGATTTGAATTTTAGTGTTAGTTATTTGTTTTTAAATATCTTCCCTGTAATGAGCCATGTATTTTTGGAATGCCTCTTCCCATGCCTTTGGCTCCTGGGGTTCAAAAGACACGGTATCGACAGAGGTGCTGATGAGCCGGCGCATGGCGGCAATGTCGTTCACCCGACCATCGGCTTTGGCCTGAAGCATGATGTTTCCGATGGCGGTTCCTTCGCTCGGCCCTGCCGTCACGGGTACGCCTACGGCATTGCAGGTGAATTGATTCAAATGATTGTTGCGAGAGCCTCCGCCAATGATGTGCAGCCGTTCGATAGAGAACGGAGCCATTTGCTGCAAATAGCCGAACACCTGCTTGTAGCGCAAGGCAAGGCTGTCGAAAATGCAACGGGTCAGTTCGCCGTGGCTTTCGGGCACAGGCTGTCCCGTCTGACGGCAGTAATGGCCGATGGCTTCGATCATGGAAGCCGGATTGGCAAAGCAGGGAGAATCTGGATTAATCACACTGCGGAAAGCCGGTACGGACAGAGCAGCTTCTATCAGTTCGGGATAGCTGTAGTTGTGGCCGGAAGCATCCCATTCTTTGCGGCAACGCTCCAGCAGCCACATGCCGCAGATATTTTTCAAGAAACGGGTCGTGCCTTCCACTCCCCCTTCGTTGGTAAAGTTCTGCTCGTAGCTATCCTTATTGATAATGGCATCTTTCACTTCAATGCCCATCAGGCTCCATGTGCCCGAACTGAGATAAGCGAATCGTTCGTTCTGTGCAGGCACGGCTGCTACAGCCGATGCAGTGTCGTGGCCTGCCACAGCAATGACGGGTATGGCTCCCAATCCTGTTATCTTCTGCACTTCTTCAGTCAGCACACCAATCTGTTCTCCGGGGAACACAAAGCGACCGAACTGTTCTTCTTTGATGCCGACAACCTCCAACAACTCTTTCTCGAAACGCTTGGTACGCGGATTCAATATCTGCGAAGTAGAGGCGATGGTATATTCCGTCACCATCTGTCCGGTCAGCATATAGCCCAATGCATCGGGCATGAACAAAATCTTTTCAGCGGCTTCCAATGCCGAACAATGGTTCTTCCGGAGGGTATAGAGCTGGAAAAGCGAATTAAAGTTCATGATTTGTATGCCAGTGATGTCATACACCCGTTCGCGCGAGATGTGGGTGAAATAGGCTTCAGGAGCACCTGTAGTGTGTGGGTCTCGGTAAGAATAAGGGTTACGAAGCAGCTCGCCGTCCTTGCCCACGCAGACAAAATCCACTCCCCATGTGTCTATTCCGATGGAACGGACAGGTATGTTTTCCTGTGCCACGACTTTCAGTCCGCGGATAATTTCATTGTAAAGCGCATAGATGTCCCAGTAGCAATGTCCGCCGGTTTCTATGATATGATTAGGGAAACGGGTCAGTTCTCGCAACTCTATTTTATCCTCTCCCAAACACCCTAGAATGGTGCGTCCGCTGGTGGCTCCCAAGTCCACTGCAAAGAAATAAGTGTGTTCCATATCTTTGTCTTTTGATTTAAGGAATTAGTTGTAATACAAATGTAGTCTTTTCCGCGCATGTATATTCCTTTTTTTTGATTTTATAACTGTTTGATTTGCTTATAAATGTTGCACAACATGATTAGTGCATACAGGATATGATTGAAATAATTTGCATAAAAGCCTAAAAATATTCTTCCTTTTTGTATCTATATTCCAATATAATGCGTAATTTTGCACCCGAATTGGAATAATTATACAGTATGAAGAGTAAAAACAGCAGACTTGATGCTATTAAAATTATCATCTCAAGTAAAGAAATAGGCAGCCAGGAGGAATTGTTACAAGAACTGGCAGAGGAGGGATTCCGGCTTACACAGGCCACGCTTTCACGAGACTTGAAACAACTGAAGGTAGCAAAAGCAGCCAGCATGAACGGAAACTATGTATATGTATTGCCCAACAACACCATGTACAAGCGCATGACCGAGCAACATACTGCCGCCGAACTCCTGATGTACAGCGGATTTGTATCCATCGAGTTTTCGGCCAACCTGGCAGTCATCAAGACCCGGCCCGGCTATGCAAGCAGTCTGGCATACGACATCGACAACAAGAACTTCGATGAAATATTGGGAACCATTGCCGGAGATGATACCATCATGCTGGTGATTCGCGAAGGATGCACAAGGACAGGAGTGAAAAACGCACTCTCGCAGATTATACCAAATATACATTAGAATAATACATATATTATATATAAGGAGAAAAAATGGATGCTAAACAAGTGGATGTGATGGTGGCCGACGCCTCACATGAAGTTTACGTAGATAAGATTTTGGATACCATCAGGGAAGCTGCCAAAGTGCGCGGAACGGGCATCGCAGAGCGCACACATGAATATGTGGCAACAAAAATGAAGGAAGGAAAAGCCATCATCGCTTTGTGCGGAGAAGACTTTGCCGGGTTTACTTACATAGAATCATGGGGTAACAGGCAGTATGTGGCTACTTCGGGATTGATCGTGCATCCCAATTATCGCGGATTGGGATTGGCCAAACGCATCAAGGCGGCATCGTTCCGGTTGGCACGCTTGCGTTGGCCCAAAGCAAAGATTTTCAGTCTGACCAGCGGAGCGGCAGTGATGAAGATGAACACGGAACTGGGATATGTGCCCGTCACGTTCAATGAACTCACTGATGACGATGCTTTCTGGAAAGGATGCGAGGGATGTGTGAACCACGACATACTGGTGGCTAAGAACCGTAAGTTCTGCATCTGCACGGCCATGCTCTATGACCCGGCTTTGCACGAAGAAGACCAGATCTGAAAGATTTTTTAAAAACAAAGAAACAATATCATAACAATATACCATTATGGATACAAAGAAGAAAAAAGTAGTCGTTGCGTTCAGCGGTGGGCTGGACACTTCTTTTACAGTCATGTACTTGGCTAAGGAAAAAGGATATGAGGTGTATGCAGCATGTGCAAATACAGGAGGTTTCAGTGAAGAACAACTGAAAACCAACGAAGAGAACGCTTACAAGTTGGGCGCAGTGAAGTACGTAACACTGGATGTAACGCAGGAGTATTACGAGAAGAGCTTGAAATACATGGTATTCGGCAATGTGCTCCGCAACGGTACTTATCCTATTTCCGTAAGTTCCGAACGTATCTTCCAGGCACTGGCCATCGCACGCTATGCCAATGAAATCGGGGCTGATGCCATCGCACATGGTTCTACGGGAGCAGGCAACGACCAGATACGTTTCGACATGACTTTCCTGGTACTGGCTCCGGGAGTGGAAATCATCACACTCACACGCGACATGGCTTTGAGCCGCCAGCAGGAAATCGACTACCTGAACGAGCATGGCTTTGCCGCCGACTTTGCCAAACTGAAATACTCTTATAACGTGGGAATTTGGGGAACATCCATTTGTGGCGGTGAGATTTTGGACAGCGCACAGGGATTGCCCGAATCGGCTTATCTGAAGCAAGTGACTAAGGAAGGCAGCGAACAGCTTCGCCTGACTTTCGAGAAAGGTGAACTGAAAGCCGTGAACGATGAAACATTCGACGATCCCATCAAGGCTATCCAGAAGGTAGAAGAGATAGGTGCTGCCTATGGTATCGGTCGCGACATGCACGTGGGAGATACCATCATCGGTATCAAGGGCCGTGTAGGTTTCGAGGCTGCTGCCCCGATGTTGATTATCGGTGCACACCGTTTCTTAGAGAAATACACACTGAGCAAATGGCAACAATACTGGAAAGACCAGGTGGCCAACTGGTATGGCATGTTCTTGCACGAAAGTCAATACCTGGAACCGGTAATGCGAGACATCGAGGCCATGTTGCAGGAATCTCAACGCAATGTAAACGGTACGGCCATTCTGGAACTCCGTCCGTTGTCATTCTCTACGGTAGGTGTAGAATCCAAAGACGATTTGGTAAAGACTAAGTTTGGCGAATATGGCGAAATGCAGAAAGGCTGGACAGCCGAAGATGCCAAAGGCTTTATCAAGGTGACTTCCACGCCGTTGCGCGTGTATTATGCAAACCATAAGGACGAAGAAATATGATTAAAGCCGGAATCATAGGCGGAGCAGGTTATACGGCAGGCGAATTGATTCGCCTGCTCATCAACCATCCGGACGTAGAGATAAAGTTTGTAAACAGCAGCAGCAATGCGGGTAACAAGATAACCGATGTACACGAGGGACTGTACGGCGAAACCGATTTGGTATTTACCGACGAGTTGCCTCTCGACACCATTGATGTGCTGTTCTTCTGCACGGCCCACGGCGATACGAAGAAGTTCATGGACAGCCACAACCTGCCCGAAGACTTGAAGATTATCGACCTCAGCATGGACTATCGCATCAAGGACGACAGCCACGACTTCATCTACGGTTTGCCCGAATTGAACCGGCGTGCCATCTGCCACAGCAAGCATGTAGCCAATCCGGGCTGTTTCGCCACCTGCATCCAGTTGGGCTTGCTCCCGCTGGCCAAACATTTGTTGCTGAACGATGACGTGATGGTGAATGCCATTACGGGCAGTACTGGTGCCGGTGTAAAGCCGGGAGCCACGACCCACTTCAGTTGGCGCAACAACAACATGAGTGTCTATAAGCCGTTCGCTCATCAGCATGTGCCCGAAATCAAGCAGTCTTTGAGCCAGTTGCAGAACAGCTTCCATTCCGAGATAGATTTCATTCCTTACAGGGGTGACTTTGCACGCGGCATCTTTGCCACACTGGTGGTAAAGTGCAAGGTAGGGTTGGAAGAGCTGGTAAAGATGTATGAAGACTATTATGCCGAAGATTCTTTCGTCCACATCGTAGAAAAGAACATTGACCTGAAGCAGGTGGTGAATACCAACAAATGTCTCATCCATCTGGAAAAGCATGGTGACAAGTTGCTCATCATTTCCTGCATAGACAACTTGCTGAAAGGAGCCAGCGGCCAGGCAGTCCACAATATGAACCTCATGTTCAATTTGGAAGAAACTGTGGGCTTGCGGCTGAAGCCGACAGGTTTTTAAAATGAAGAATGAAAAATGAAACCCTCATGACAATTTATAAGTCGCCAAAGTAAATGAAAAGTGGCTG
>JAUNIV010000092.1 GCA_030523385.1 Bacteroidales bacterium
AGAAACCGAGAATACAGAAACGGCGGAATAAACAAGTCTACAGGATTGCATTCCCATATCAAAGAGCCACATTCATGTTTCTCATCCCAGATTCGAGATGATGGACAGATGAATGTGGCTCTTTTCATCAACCCATAAAAGAAAAAAGAGAGGCAACCACTTCTGTAGCTGCCTCTCTTTTTGAGCCGAAACCCGGACTCGAACCGGGGACCTATTCATTACGAATGAATTGCTCTACCAACTGAGCCATTTCGGCATTGCTTTTCTTGAAAGCGGTGCAAAGGTATGACTTTATTTTAAAATAGCAAAAAGAAATGCGGATATTTTTCTTTCATATCCGCATTTTCTTTTTCTAAGTTTTATTCGTAAGCCTCTTCGTGTACGCCTTTCACGGCTCTGCCGCTGGGGTCGTTCATGTTCTTGAAAGAGGCATCCCATGCCAATGCTTCGGCTGTAGAGCAGGCCACGCTGGGCACACTGGGCACACTGCGGGCAGCACTTTCGCTGGGGAAGTGTTCTTCGAATATGCTGCGGTAGTAATATTCTTCCTTGTTCATCGGGGTGTTGATGGGGAAGCGTTCTGCGGCATGTGCCATCTGTTCATCGCTCACGGCCTCGGCAGTCATGGCTTTCAGGGTATCTATCCAGCTATAGCCCACGCCGTCGCTGAACTGTTCTTTCTGACGCCATGCCACACTGGTCGGCAGCATATCGGCAAATGCTTCGCGGACAATCTTTTTCTCGATGGTATTGCCCGGACACATCTTGGCTTCGGGGTTGAGACGCATGGCAATGTCCAGAAACTCTTTGTCCAAAAACGGTACACGGCCTTCTACACCCCATGCAGCCAAAGACTTGTTGGCACGCAGACAGTCGTAGAGGTGCAGCTTGCCCAACTTGCGCACCGTTTCTTCATGGAAGGCGCGTGCATCGGGAGCCTTGTGGAAGTAGAGATAGCCGCCAAATACTTCGTCGGCACCTTCGCCGCTCAACACCATCTTGATACCCATGCTCTTGATGACGCGAGCCAACAGATACATCGGAGTGGATGCGCGGACGGTGGTTACATCGTAGGTTTCGATGTAATAGATTACGTCGCGTATGGCATCGAGTCCTTCCTGGATGGTGTAGTTTATTTCGTGGTGCACGGTGCCTATATGTTCGGCCACTTCGCGTGCTTTGGCCAAATCGGGTGCACCTTTCAAACCTACAGCGAAGGAGTGCAGCTGAGGCCACCAGGCATCTTTCTTGTCATCGGTTTCCACGCGCTTGCTCGAATATTTCTTGGCAATGGCGGAGATAACGGAACTATCCAGTCCGCCCGACAGGAGTACGCCGTAAGGCACATCGCTCATGAGCTGACGTTTCACGGCATCTTCCAGTCCGTCGTGCACGTCCTGATGGTAAGCGCTATTGTCTTTTACGGCTTCATAGTCGAACCAGTCGCGTGTGTACCAACGGGTGAGTTTGCCTTCCTTTCCCCAATAATAATGACCGGGCAGGAAAGGTTCGTAGGTGTCACAGAAGCCTTCGAGGGCTTTCAGTTCGCTGGCGCAATAGACTTTGCCGTCGCTGTCTCGTCCTATATATAAAGGTATAACACCTATGGGGTCGCGGGCAATGAGGAAATCATCTTTCTCCTCGTCATAGAGGGCGAAGGCAAAGATACCGTTCAGTTCCTCCAGAAAGTTGATGCCTTTGTCTCGATAGAGGGCAAGAATGACTTCGCAATCGCTTCCTGTCTGAAATTCATAGCGGCCGGCATAGCGGGCGCGGATATCACGGTGATTATATATCTCACCGTTGACAGCCAATATTTGTCGGCGATCGGGGCTATAGAGAGGTTGTCCTCCACTTTGAGGATCGACGATAGAGAGTCGTTCGTGAGCCAGTATGGCACTGCCGCCCACATAGATACCGCTCCAGTCCGGACCGCGATGGCGGAGCTTTTGCGACATTTTCAGTGCTTTTTTACGCAATTCCTGCGTTTGTTGCTTTATGTTGAATATTCCTACGATTCCACACATAATTCTGTTCTTTTGGGGTTATTTCGATAGATACTTGTCAATGTCTGCTGCTGCCTTGCGGCCGCCTGCTATGGCGCGTACCACGAGGCTGGCTCCTGTAGCGGCATCACCTGCCACGAATACGTTTTCGGCAAACTTCGGCTGTTCGGGCTTGAGGAATCCCATGGCCAGCAACACCAGGTCGGCTTCTATCACTTCCACTTTGCCTGTGGGCTTCATGATGGGGCGTCCGCCTTCGGGATTGGGTTGCCATTCCACTTCTTCCACTTCCACTCCGCACACACGTCCGTTCTTTCCCAAAAACTTGTTGGAGGTAAGACACCAACGGCGTTTGCAGCCTTCTTCGTGGCTCGAAGTGGTCTTCAGCACGATGGGCCATTGCGGCCACGGGGTAGCCGGGTTGTGTCCTACGGGTGGCTGGGGCATGATTTCTATTTGCATCACGCTTGCGGCTCCTTGGCGGTTGCTGGTACCGATGCAGTCACTTCCCGTGTCGCCTCCGCCTATGACGAGCACTTTCTTGCCCTTGGCATTCACCAGTTGGTCTTTAGGGAAAGTCATTCCGGCCAGTATGCGGTTTTGTTGTGAAAGCATGTCCAAAGCCATGTATATGCCTTTCAGCTCTCTGCCGGGGATGTTCAGGTCTCGTGCGGTGGGAGTGCCCGTGCAGATGCAGTAGGCATCGAAACCTTCGGGCAGGTGCTGCACGTCAACATCGGTACCCATGCAGAAGTGTATGCCTTCTTCTTCCATGAATCGCAGGCGACGGTCTATGATGGCTTTGTTCAGCTTGAAGTTGGGGATGCCATAGCGTAGCAGTCCTCCGGCAGCCTCGTTCTTGTCGAACAAGGTTACTTCGTAGCCTTTCTGGTTCAGCTGGTTGGCAGCAGCCATTCCGGCAGGTCCTGCACCTATCACGGCTACCTTCTTGCCGTTTCGGCAGATGGCGTGATTAGGCTTTACATAACCTTCGCGGAATGCAGCTTCGGCTATGGCGGCTTCGTTCTCGCGGATGGTGACAGGAGCATCGGCGCTCAACTTGAGCACGCAACTCTTTTCGCACAGGGCGGGGCAGATACGTCCGGTAAATTCCGGAAAGTCATTTGTCTGGGCCAATATCTTGTAAGCTTCTTCCCATTTTCCTTTTGATAAGGCGTCTTGCCACTCGGGCTGCTTGTTGCCCAACGGACAAGCCCAATGGCAGAAGGGTACGCCGCAATCCATGCAACGGGATGCCTGCAATTTGCGGTCGCGGCTGTTCAGTGTCTGTTCTACTTCTCCGAAGTCGGCTATGCGGTCGTGGACAGGACGATAACCGGCCTCCTGACGTGGTATGGTTAAAAATGCTCTTGGGTTTCCCATATTCTTATTTCCTTTGCTTTTTTATTCTGTTTTTTCTTGCGGGGATGTTTCTTCCCGATTAATAATCTCGCTGTACGTCGGCAATTTTCTGTTGCAACTTTCTCATTTGCTCTTCTTGAAGCACGCGCTTGTATTCGATGGGCACTACTTGGATGAATTCATCTACGTAATGGTTCCAGTCATCCAGCATGGTGCGTGCCAGTTTAGAGCCTGTGTACAGATAGTGCTGGCGGATAAGTTCGTGCAACTCTTTGCGGTAGGAGGCTTCTTCGATGAGAGAAAGTTCCACCATTTCCATGTTGCAGAAGTAGTCGAAGTTGTGGTTTTTGTCCCACACGTAGGCCACGCCACCACTCATACCGGCAGCGAAGTTACGGCCTGTTTCGCCCAACACTACCACCCGGCCGCCGGTCATGTATTCGCAGCAGTGGTCGCCCACGCCCTCTACAACGGCTATCACGCCTGAGTTTCGTACGGCGAATCGTTCGCCCACCCGGCCATTGATATACACTTCGCCACTGGTTGCTCCATACAGCCCTGTGTTTCCGGCGATGGTATTCTGTTCGGCTTCGAAATTGCTGCGCACCGGTGGCAACACTGCTATGCGTCCGCCGCTCAGTCCTTTGCCCAAATAGTCATTGGCTTCGCCTTCCAGCTTGAAGCTGATGCCGTGGGTAAGGAAAGCTCCGAAACTCTGTCCGGCCGAACCTTTGAACTTGATGTTGATGGTTTGGTCCGGCAGTCCGGCCTGTCCGTACTTCTTGGCCACGGCTCCCGAAAGCATGGCACCCACAGAACGGTCTGTATTGGCTATGGTGTATTCCAAAGAGATTTCCTTGCCGTTCTCTATCGCATCGTGGGCGGCTGCCAAAATGCTTACATCTTTCACGTGGTCAATTTCATGCTTCTGCTCAGTGGTGTTGTGTATGGCAGCACCGTTATCTACCTTGTGCAACATCCGGCTGAAGTCCAGCAAAGCACTCTTCTTGTCGGGCATGACGGGCTTGATTTCTATCAGGTCTGTGCGTCCCACAATGTCTTCCAGTCGGGTGAATCCCATTTGAGCCAGATACTCGCGTACCTCTTGTGCTAAGAATGTGAAGTAGTTCACCACATATTTGTAATGTCCGCGGAAGCGTTTGCGCAGTTCGGGATCCTGTGTGGCCACACCCACGGGGCAGGTGTTGGCATGACACTTGCGCATCATCACACATCCCAATACGATGAGTGCCGTAGTACCGAATCCGAACTCTTCGGCTCCCAACATGGCCATGTTTATAATGTCTCGTCCTGTCTTCAATTGTCCATCCACTTGCAGTTTCACCTGTCCGCGCAGTCCGTTCAGAACCAACGTCTGCTGTGTTTCGCTCAGTCCGATTTCGGGCGAGATACCGGCATAGCGCATGCTCGACGCAGGCGATGCACCCGTTCCTCCTTCAGCTCCGGAGATGACGATGAGGTCTGCCTTTGCCTTGGCAACTCCGGCTGCAATGGTTCCCACACCGCTTTCGGCCACCAGCTTGACACTGATTTTGGCTTTGGGGTTTACATTCTTCAAGTCGAAGATAAGCTGTGCCAGGTCTTCTATGGAGTAAATGTCGTGGTGGGGCGGGGGAGAGATCAGCGAGATGCCGGGGATGGAGTGTCTCGTCTTGGCTATCACTTCGTCCACCTTGAATCCGGGCAACTGTCCGCCTTCGCCGGGCTTGGCTCCCTGTGCCACTTTAATCTGGATTTCTTCGGCGTTCACCAAATATTCGGTGGTCACTCCGAAACGTCCCGAAGCTATCTGCTTAGTCTTGCTGCACAGCGAGATTCCGTCTTGTGTGGCAGTGATGCGTTCGCTGTCCTCACCACCTTCGCCGGTGTTGCTGCGTGCGCCCAACGAGTTCATGGCCAGTGCCAATGCCTCGTGTGCCTCCTTGCTGATAGCTCCGAAGGACATGGCTCCGGTGACAAAATGCTTCACGATGTTTTCCACGGGTTCTACCTGCTCCACCGGAATGGGGTTGAGCTTATGCCCGAAGAAATCGCGCAGGAAAATGGGAGCTTCCTTGCCGTCCACCATCGCCGTAAATTCCTTGAACTTCTTGTAACTGCCCAATCGGGTGGCCAGTTGCAGGGTAGAGATGGTTTCGGGGTTCCAGGCATGTTTCTCGCCGTCTTTGCGGAAAGAGAACAATCCGTTGTGCGGCAACACGTCGCTCACTTCCTTGGGAGCAAATCCTGCATCGTGCATGGCGATGGCATCGCGTGCCACTTCTTCCAGACGTATGCCTCCGATGCTGGATGTGGGTGTGCCGAAATAAGTTCTCAGCAATTCTTCGCTCACGCCCACGGCTTCGAATATCTTGGCGCCGCGATAAGAACGTATGGTAGAGATTCCCATCTTGCTCATAATCTTGAACAGACCTTTGCAGATGGCTTTGATGTAATTCTTTTCGGCTGTCTCGTAGTTCATCTGCACTTCGCCTCGGCGCACCAGGTCGTCCAGCACGGCAAAGGCCATGTAAGGATTGATGGCACTGGCTCCGTAGCCCAACAGCAAAGCGGCGTGCATCACTTCGCGTATCTCGCCGCTCTCTACTATCAGGGCGGTCTGCACACGCTTCTGCACCGAAATCAGATGATGGTGTACGGCGCTTACAGCCAACAGTGAAGGTATGGCGGCATGAGTCTCATCTACTGCGCGGTCGCTCAGAATGATGTAGTTCACGCCGTCCGTAACCGACTGCTCAGCTTCCTTGCACAAGTTGGTCAATGCTTCTTGCAGTCCTGCCTTGCCTTTGCTTACTTCAAAGATCATGGGCAGCTTCACGGTGTTGAATCCTTTGTAACGGATGTTACACAGGATGTCGAGTTGTGTGTTATTCAGTACGGGATGTGGCAAACGTACCATTTTGCAATGGCTCTCGTTTGGCACCAATATGTTCATACCCACGGCACCTATGTATTCGGTGAGCGACATGACCAACTCCTCGCGTATGGGGTCGATGGCGGGGTTTGTCACCTGGGCAAATTGTTGGCGGAAGTAGTTGAACAATAACTGCGGTTTGTCTGAAAGCACCGCCAGCGGTGTGTCATTTCCCATGGAAGCCGTAGGCTCCGCTCCTGCGTTACACATCGGAGCGATAGTGCGTTCTATGTCTTCGCGCGAGAATCCGAACGTGCGAAGCATGCGGTCGTAATTCTCTATGCGGTTATCCACCTTTCGTCCGCTCTTCAGCGTATGCAGCTCGATTCGGTTGGTCGATAGCCAGTTACGATATGGCTTGGCAGCAGCCAGTTGTTCTTTCAGCTCTCCGTCATAGTATATCTTTCCCTGTTCGGTGTCTATCATCAGAATCTTTCCGGGCTGCAAGCGTCCTTTTTCCTTGATTTCGCCCGGCTCAAAATCCATGACACCCACTTCGCTGGCCACCACCATCATGTCGTTCTTGGTGATGAGGTAGCGTGCAGGGCGCAAACCGTTACGGTCCAGCATACCTCCGGCAAAGCGTCCGTCGCTGAACAGCAGGGCAGCCGGACCGTCCCACGGTTCCATCAGAATGGAATGATATTCATAAAATGCCTTCAGGTCTTCGCTGATAGGGTTTTTGTCGTTGAAAGACTCCGGCACCAGCATAGCCATGGCATGCGGCAGGCTCAATCCTGACATGACGAAAAACTCCAGTACGTTGTCTAATGAGGCACTGTCGCTCATGCCGGCCTGTATGATGGGGCGTATGGCCTTGATGTCGCCCAACGCAGGCGATGAAAGCACACTTTCTCTTGCCTCCATCCATCCGCGGTTTCCGCGTATGGTGTTTATTTCGCCGTTGTGTGCCAACAGGCGGAACGGCTGTGCCAGGCTCCATGTGGGGAAAGTGTTGGTACTGAAACGTGAATGTACCAATGCCAGTCCGCTGGTGAAGTAGGGTTGCGTCAGGTCCGGGAAATACTCGCGTACCTGCATGGACGAGAGCATACCTTTGTATATAATATTCTTGCTGGAGAGTGAAACGATGTAGAAATCGGGGTGTTTTACTCTTTTTTCTATTTTCTTTCGAATGATGTAGAGCGTGCGTTCAAAGTTTTCCACGTCCGTCACACCGGTGACAAACACCTGTTTGATGTCCGGCTCCGTGGCCAGCGCATCTTTTCCTAAGCACCCCGGGTTGGTGGGCACATTGCGCAGGTGCATCAGCGTCAATCCTTCCCGCTCTATTTCTTCAATCATAATACTCAGGATGCCGGCCTGCTCTTTTTCGTCTTTCGGAAGAAAAATCAGTCCGGTTCCATACTTTCCTTTTTCGGGCACGGGTATGCCTTGCAGCAAGATGAACTCATGAGGAATCTGCAACATGATTCCCGCTCCGTCGCCTGTCTTGTTGTCGGCTCCTTCGGCACCTCTGTGGCGCATGTTCTCTAATACCTTTAAAGCAGAGTCCACCAGTTCATGCGATTTATTCCCATGAATGTTGACTACCATTCCTACACCACAAGCATCATGTTCGTTGGTTGCGTCATAAAGACCGTTTTGTTCTCTTTTTACCATTATTACTGTCTTTAGTTTGTGATAATGTTGATTTGCATTTCAATTTGCTTTGCAAAATTATGGAAAATATTTCGTTTTGTCTTTATGAATGTTGGGTTAAATGGATGAAAATCTAAAAGGAAGTTGTTTA
>JAUNIV010000093.1 GCA_030523385.1 Bacteroidales bacterium
GATGAAGTAAATCTTTTATTCGTTTATTCCATCTTTTGTCGTATCTTTGACCCGCTAAAAATACCTTATGAATCAGGACAGGCTTTATAATGACTTTAACACTATCCTTGCCAGGCATTTCCCCGGAAAGGTACAGAAGATTTCCATCAATGCGGGCTTTACTTGCCCCAATCGCGATGGGAAGGCAGGCTACGGAGGGTGTACTTATTGTAACAACCAGACGTTCAACCCTGCTTATTGCCAGACGGAGAAGTCCGTGGCCTGTCAGTTGGAAGAAGGTAAGCTGTTCTTTGCGCACAAGTATCCGCAAATGAAATATTTGGCTTACTTCCAGGCTTATACCAACACGTATGGCGAACTGGAAGTGCTGAAGCGCAAGTATGAGGAAGCTTTGGCAGTGAAGGATGTAGTGGGACTGGTCATTGGCACACGTCCGGACTGCATGCCCGATGCCTTGTTGGACTATCTGACCGAACTGAACCGGCATACGTTCGTGCTGGTGGAGTATGGCATAGAGAGCACCAACGATGAGACTTTGCGACGGATAAACCGCGGACATACCTTTGCCGTGTCGGCAGCTGCCGTAAGGCGTACGGCAGCACGAGGCATTCCGGTGGGCGGACACATCATCTTAGGATTGCCGGGAGAAGACAGGGAAATAATAATTGCACAGGCCGGCACGCTGTCCGAATTGCCGCTGACTACGCTTAAGTTGCATCAGCTGCAACTCATAAAAGGTACGCGCATGGCGCATGAATACGAGCAATGTCCCGATGCTTTCCATCTTTATACGGCCGACGAATACATCGACTTGGTCATAGAGTATGTGGAACACTTGCGTCCCGATTTGGTCTTGGAGCGTTTCCTTTCACAATCTCCTCCGGAATTGCTGATAGCACCCGACTGGGGATTGAAGAACTATGAGTTTACGAACAAAGTAAGAAAACGGATGAAAGAAATGAATGCCTATCAGGGCAAATACTATAAATCATATTAATAAAGGAAGAATACAAATATGGAAATCAAAGGAAAAGTGCATTATGTGGGAGTGAACGACCGTAACAAGTCGTTGTTCGAAAACCTGTGGCCGTTGCCCTATGGTGTGTCTTACAACTCTTATCTGATTGATGATGAGAAGGTGGCTTTGGTAGATACGGTGGACGTATGCTACTTCGAGGTATATTTGAAGAAAATACGCAGCGTTATCGGCGACAGACCCATTGATTATTTGATTATAAACCACATGGAGCCTGACCATTCGGGTTCTATCAGCCTGATTAAGCAGTATTATCCCAATGCCGTGATTGTGGGAAACAAGAAGACTTTCGACATGATAGAAGGTTATTACGGCGTGGGTGGAGACCGTCTGGTAGTGGGCGAAGGCGATGTGCTTGACCTGGGTCATCACAAACTGAACTTTGCGCTGATACCTATGGTGCACTGGCCCGAAACAATGGTGACGTATGATGCTACGGAGTGTGTGCTCTTCTCGGGCGATGCATTCGGTTGCTTCGGTGCCTTGAACGGGGGAGTCATCGATACCAAAATCAACACCGATATTTACTGGAATGAAATGGTGCGCTATTACTCCAACATCGTGGGTAAATATGGTGCGCCCGTGCAAAAGGCTTTGCAGAAGTTGCAGGGACTGAAGATTGAAGTCATCTGCTCCACTCACGGTCCTGTGTGGACAGAAGAGATTCCGCACGTCATTGCCGTTTATGACCGTCTGAGTCGCTATGAAGCCGAAGAAGGAGTCGTAGTGGCCTACGGAACCATGTATGGCAATACCGAAGAAATGGCCGAAGTCATAGCCGAAGAATTGAGTAATCAGGGCATACGCAACATTGTGATGCACAATGTATCGCGCACGCATCATTCACACATCATAGCCGATGTGTTCAAGTATAAGGGATTGATAGTGGGTTGTCCGACTTACAACACGCAGCTCTATCCCGAAATGGAGGCATTGCTCGGCAAACTGGCTGCCCGCGACATCAAGGGACGTTACTTGGGTTGGTTCGGTTCGTTCACATGGGCAGGTGCTGCTGTGAAGAAGATTACGGAGTTCAATGAAAAGCTGAAGTTCGAAGCTGTAGGTAATCCGGTAGAGATGAAGCAAGCCATGAAAGAGGACGTTGCTCTTCGCTGCAGGGAACTGGCAGTTGCCATGGCCGAACGGTTGAAAGCTGATAGGAACTAATATATACCCTATCATTTTATAGTCAGGGTATCCGACATTTTCCCGTGTCGGATACCCTTGATTTTTATTATTTCTTATCCAAGACCTTTTCATTGATCATGCCTGCCAAATCGGCCCAGTGAGCGCGGGTGACGGCATCCAATGAAGAAAGTGAGCTCTTAGCTTTCGCCTTGTTATAGACGGAAGTCAGTTGAGCCAACAGGAGTGAACGTACATCTGCCTGTTCATTACCTTTCTGGGTAAGCAATGTAATGGCGCGGTTCACATACGCCCGTTGCAGGTACCGGCGGTAACTGTCCACCTTCTTGTTGGCATCCAGTTCGGTAAACACCAACTTGGTCATATCTGACAGATATTCTTCGGGTGCATAATTATTGGCATCTTGGTCGACAAACTCCTGCATGCGGCGCAATGCATTGAAATCCAACAATACGCCGGCACGAGACGGAACACCAAAGGCAGCATCTATCAGTCTGTACAAATAGCGGTTAGGCTCTCGGGTAATACGCATCATGTAGGGTTCGAATATCAGCCATTCCGGTTTTTGGAAAAGATTACGGTTTACATAATCCAATGCCTCCTTCTGACGGGCTTTCGGCACTGCCTCATATACATCGCCTTCTTCTTCTACGCTCTTGTAATGATGGTACACGCCTCCAATGTTGCTCAACACGTGTCCCATGTAGCGTTGGTATTGTCCGATGACCTCGCCATACACTCTGGAAAGGTTAGCATTCATGTCAGCTTCTTCCCAAGTCCATTCGGGCAATGCTTTCACCACACGGCGCAAATTCTTCAAACCATATTCGCTGGCTTGCATGGCATTGTCGCCCAAGTCTTCAGTTTGTGCAGCAGGGTCATTATCCATACCTTCGCCACCGAACCACAGGCGCGGATTTTCTTTCAACCGACGCACAATCTCCTTGTTCCATATCTTGTGGTCGGTTTCATCATCGGCAGCAAAGGTCGGCTTATAACCAAACTCAATGGCCCACTTGTCGTACTCTCCGATGCGGGGATAGATGCCCCGACTGTCAATGTTGTCTTCGGGTTGTGCTACATAGTTGAAGCGGGCATAGTCCATGATAGAAACAGTGTGTCCGTTGGCTTCCACCCATTCCTTGTCGCGCAGCTTTTCCACCGGAGTAAGGCTGCTGGAACCCATGTTATGACGCAGACCCAATGTATGGCCTACCTCGTGGCTTGACACAAAACGAATCAAGTCGCCCATCAGTTCATCATCAAACTGCATCTTTTGGGCACGCTTGTCTACGGCACCCGCCTGCACCATATACCAGTCATGTACCAGTTTCATCACATTGTGATACCACCCGATGTGACTTTCAATAATTTCACCGCTGCGTGGGTCGTGCACCTGAGGGCCGTAGGCATTCGGAATGTTGGATGCCAGATAGCGTATGACGGAGAAGCGCGCATCTTCCAGACTCATGGTCGAATCGTTCTCCGGCCATTCCTTACCTACGATTGCATTCTTGAATCCGGCCTGTTCAAACGCCTTTTGCCAGTCGTTCACGCCTTCTATCAGATACTTGCGCCAACGCTTAGGGGTGGCAGGGTCGATGTAATATACAATTTGCTTCTTAGGCTCCACCAGTTCGCCACGTTTCATTTTCTCGATATCCTCTTCCTTCGGTTCCAACCGCCAACGGCAGCAGAAAGTCTTTGTCTTTACCGCCTGCTGGTCGTCACTGTACCAAGAGAAGCTATCAGCAAAATAGCCCACACGCGGATCAAACAAGCGGCGTTGCATGGGTTCTTTGGGCAGAAGTACAAATGAAGTGTTGAGTTGGACGCTCACGTTGCCTGTCAGGTTTCCGGCAGGCAGATAAGTTCCACGGTCTGAGGGATTGGAACGGGAATAATCAGGAGCTTGTGCGGAATAAGTCTTGGTTGTGGTCACTTCCGTATTGATGGGATAGGTACGGATGCTCTGAATGAAAGACGATTCTTTTTTAAGTCCTCCTAGATGATAGGACTTCTTGGCGCGTTCGCTCATAGAGAAAGCCGATGTTTCTCCGGCAAAGAGCTGGGTTACATCCACTCGGCTGGCTCCTGCTGTGCTTCCTTCAATCTTGCATACTGCCAGAATCGGGTTCTCCGAAGATACGCGTACGGCTTTCTTTATCTCACTGTCTTCTGCACCTTCGGCATTCAACACCAGCGAACGGAGTATCAAAGTGTTATTTACTCCCTTTTCCCAATAGATAGTTTGGTTATTCACCATCTCGCCACCATATACTCCTGCATCTACCGGACTTGCCACATAGCGAGTGATAGCCAATATGGGACGTCCCAAGATAGAATCGGGCACAGTGAAATACCATTTGTCCTTTTGTTGGCTTACGCCAAACAAACCTTCTTTTACCGGAGCTGGAGTTTCCACTTTTTGAGGTTCCTCTCCTTTCTTCTTTTTGTCTTTGGCTTGGGCACCTGCACAAAGCAACGCACACAGAGCCATGACATAAATTCGTGTCTTCTTCATAAAAACCTGTTTATAAATAAACCACCGGTAAAGCACGGATTTTCTACTACATCTTTCTTATTATCATAAAACTTGTTTTTGGTGCAAAGTTATTGATAAAAGAAGTTGCAGAAAATACATGCTTTGCCGGTGGCTTATGTTTGATTGGTACATGTAATTTATCGGAGGCATACAATGCTTACAAAAGGAGGCATGTCTTTCGACATGCCTCCTTTTAGAATATAAGGATAAATAAAATTATTCAGCTTTAGGGGCTTCTTCAGTTGCTTCAACCGCAGGTGTTGACGGAGCTTCAGCAGCAGGAGCACTCTTCTTAGAACGACGAGTACGGGTTGCCTTCTTAGCAGTTGCAGCCTTAGCCATGTTTTCATTGTAGTCAACCAGTTCGATGAAACACATTTCTGCATTATCACCCAAACGATGACCGGTCTTGATAATACGAGTGTAACCACCCGGACGATCAGCTATCTTCACTGAGATTTCTTTGAACAACTCAGTTACAGCATACTTATCTTGCAAATTACTAAATACAACACGACGTGAATTAGTCGTATCTTCCTTTGATCTGGTAATTAAAGGCTCAACGAATTTCTTCAGAGCTTTGGCCTTTGCAACAGTCGTAGTGATTCTTTTGTGCTTAATCAAAGAACAAGCCATGTTTGCCAACATAGCATTTCTATGAGAAGCAGTACGACCTAAATGATTGAATTTTTTATTATGTCTCATTGTTTATTCTTTATCTAATTTATACTTAGAAATATCCGTTCCAAACGACAGATTCAGACTCTCGAGCAAATCATCAAGCTCCGTGAGCGATTTCTTACCGAAGTTTCTGAACTTCAACAGGTCGGTCTTATTGAATTGAACGAGGTCACCTAATGTTTCTACATCGGCAGCCTTCAAGCAATTCAAAGCACGAACCGAGAGGTCCATATCAACCAGCTTAGTCTTCAGCAACTGACGCATGTGCAATACTTCTTCATCGAACTCTTCATTGCCATCCACGTCTGATGTTTCGAGTGTAATCTTTTCATCAGAGAACAGCATGAAGTGATAAATCAATATTTTTGCAGCTTCTTTCAAAGCTTCCTTCGGGTGAATGGAACCATCGGTAGTAATCTCCAATACCAGCTTTTCGTAGTCTGTCTTCTGCTCTACGCGGAAGTTTTCTACCTGATATTTTACATTACGTATCGGTGTGTAAATAGAATCGATAGGTATTACATTAACATCCGTGCAATATTCACGGTTTTCATCAGCAGGAACATAGCCCCTGCCCTTGTTAATCGTAATATCCATCTGCAATGTTGCTTTTGAATCTAAATGGCAAATAACCAATTCAGGATTTAACACTTCAAATCCAGTCAAATACTTATTTATATCACCTGCCTTAAATTCACTGGAATTCTCAACGGTAATGCTTACCTTTTCTGTTTCGAACTCCTCTACCACTTGCTTGAATCTGACTTGCTTCAGGTTCAAGATAATGTTGGTCACATCTTCTTTCACACCAGGGACTGATGCAAATTCATGTTCTACGCCATCAATCTTAATAGTATTGATAGCAAATCCTTCCAATGAAGAAAGAAGAATACGGCGTAAAGCATTACCTACGGTAATACCGAAACCGGGTTCAAGTGGACGAAACTCAAATTTTCCAAACTTTGAGTCCGCTTCCAACATTAATACTTTATCAGGTTTTTGAAATGCTAATATCGCCATGAAATTAATTATTATTTAGAGTACAATTCAACGATCAAGTGTTCTTTTATGTTTTCAGGAATGTCAGCTCTTTCGGGCTTGTGCAACATTTTACCTGCCTTGATGCTTTCATCCCATTCCAACCATGGATATTTGCTATGATTAAAACCAGCCAATGAAGCAGCAATTACTTCCAGCGATTTTGATCTTTCGCGCACACCAACAATTTGACCGGGTTTTACAGAATAAGAAGGAATGTTTACAACTTTACCATCTACTGTAATGTGCTTGTGACCTACCAACTGACGTGCAGCAGCACGAGTCGGAGCAATACCCAAACGGAACACAACATTATCCAAACGAGCTTCGAGTCCCTGCAACAAAAGTTCACCGGTAATACCGTTTGCACTTGCAGCTTTCTCAAACATATTACGGAACTGTCTTTCCAATACACCATAAGTATATTTTGCTTTTTGCTTCTCAGCCAACATGATTCCGTATTCAGAAGTTTTTCTTCTTCTGTTGTTACCATGTTGTCCGGGAGGATAATTCTTTTTGGATAATACTTTATCTGCTCCAAAGATTCCTTCACCGAATTTACGGGCAATTCTTGATTTTGGTCCAGTATATCTAGCCATTTTATTTCCTAATTTAATTGTTTGTAATGAACTTAATTTGTTGCAGCCGCGATTACAGAAAGGAAGTGCAATCCATTAACAAAATCAAGTTTCATATAAAATATGATTATCTAATTAAACTCTTCTTCTCTTCGGAGGACGGCAACCGTTATGCGGAAGCGGAGTTACATCGATAATTTCGGTAACTTCGATACCAGCTCCATGTACAGTTCTGATAGCAGACTCACGTCCGTTTCCAGGACCTTTCACGTATGCTTTCACCTTTCTCAGACCAAGATCGAACGCTACCTTAGCACAATCTTGTGCAGCCATTTGGGCTGCATAAGGAGTGTTCTTCTTAGAACCTCTAAATCCCATCTTACCTGCTGAAGACCATGAGATAATCTGACCTTCACTATTTGCTAAAGATACAATGATGTTGTTGAAAGAAGAATGAACATGCAACTGTCCATTAGCATCAACCTTCACATTTCTCTTCTTAGCTGCGACTGTTTTTTTTGCCATATCAACAATTATTATTTAGTAGCTTTTTTCTTATTTGCAACTGTTTTCTTTCTTCCCTTGCGTGTGCGGGCATTATTCTTTGTGCTTTGGCCTCGTACAGGCAAACCAATACGATGGCGCACACCACGATAACAACCAATGTCCATTAATCGCTTAATGTTCAATTGTACTTCTGAACGAAGATCACCTTCCACCTTATATTCAGCACCGATAATCTCGCGGATTTTGGCAGCCTGATCGTCTGTCCAGTCTTTAACTTTCACATCTCTGTCAACACCTGCCTTATCCAGGATCTTTGCTGAACTGCTGCGTCCAATACCATATACGTAGGTCAACGCAATCTCGCCTCTCTTATTCTGAGGCAAATCTACACCAACTATTCTTATAGCCATATACTAAATTATTTTTTTTGCAAAAATAATAA
>JAUNIV010000094.1 GCA_030523385.1 Bacteroidales bacterium
AAAGTAAAAACAGCCGTTATAACCAAAAACGGCATAAAAATTTTCGTATGAAAAATAGCATGAAAAGAAATCTATTATACGTTTTGGCGCTGGCTACCGCAATGGTAGCCTGCACCGACGACTACACGGATTGGGCAGACCCCATCCAGACTCCGCAGGAAGAAGCAAAGAGTGTAGCACTGAGTGTAACAGCTGCATCGGCCATCGACTATGCCGAAGTGGCCGAAGAAACTGAACGTGTGAAGGTGTTTACTCCTTCGGTAGCCGCCGATGAAACACCAAGTGAAGTTATTTATAAGGTGACAGTTTCTCCCAAAGATGGAGAAGGTTCTGTGGTTCTCTCAGCCGAAAGCGATGGTACTGTATCTGCTGAAGACTTGAAGAATGCGGTAGCATCTTTCTATGGAAAAGCTCCCGAAGCACGTGTATTGAATTTGGTTGTTGATGCTTCCGTGGTTATCAACGGACAAGCCATCAAGGTGACAGCTTCTACCGTGGAACTAACAGTGACACTGGCTGCTGCCAACATCGGAAGCGGTGAGTTTATCTATATCCCCGGAAATCATCAGGGATGGAATACTGAAACGGCAGGCGCTTTGCGTGCTCCGGATTTTGATGGTATTTATACCGGATTCTGTTATTTGGACGGAGGCTTTAAGTTTACTTTTGCACGTGATTGGACAAGCGGTGAATATAATGCTGGAGACTTCCCCTTGAAAGATGAAACTCTTGGTTCAGACTCAGATAATAACATTACTGCATCTGTTCCCAATTTCTATTATATCGAAGCAGACATCTTGGCCGGTGAATTGAAACTGACTGCTACTTCTGTTTGGAGTATTGTTGGTGCTGCTACAGGCGATGATACTTGGGGTACTGACATTGATATGACATGGGATGCTACAGATGAATCATGGAGTGTTACTGCCGACTTGGTTCCGGGTGAATTCAAGTTCCGTGCCGATCATGATTGGGGAGTAGATCTTGGCGGTGCTTCATTCGATAACTTGTCGAAAGGTGGTGCTAACTTGAATATTACCGAAGAGGGCACTTATGAAGTGAAGGTATATATGACTCGTTGCTCATCAGATAACATATATTGTACAGTGACAAAGAAGTAAACGCAAATATGGCTTGAAATTGGATAAGAGGCAGTCGAAAGCTGTATAGGCTTTTAATTGCCTCTTGTCTTTTGTATTCAGATGTATTTTAAGCCCGTTTGTTTTTCTCAAAGAAAGATTCTATCTTTGTTTTTAATAAGTAGTGTCAGTACAGAAGTGAAATATGGATTCTAAATAGGGGAAAGGACAATTATATGTGTAGATTTTCAGAATCAAGCAGGCAGAAACTTGGAAATGCGGTGGTTTATATAGCCGATAAAGCCAAGTATCCGTATAAGACGGAAGTGTTGAAGCTGTTATTCCTGATGGAAGAGCAGATGGTGCTTCGTTATCATATTCCATTACTTGGCATTCCGTTTAATGTTTGGAGAATGGGACCCGTATCGGTAGATGTTTATGAAGAATTGAGTGACAGCCCTCAATTGCTTGATGATTTTGTGAAGTTAAAGAATACAGGGAAAGGTAACCGGGTGATTCCTATACGCGAATTTTGTGATGATGAGTTCAGTGATGCTGAAATCAATGTAATGGAAAGTGTGATGAAAAAATATGGAAGCATGACTTCCGAACAACTGATAGCTGAAACGCATCGGGAAGGGTCGCTATGGTGGAATACTGCTAAAGAAACCGGATTACTGCAAGATTTTGAAGATAAACGTGCTAGTTGTTCAAACGTCGTGCTCGATTTTGGTCGGGAACTTTGTGATGATGCACGAGAGTTTTATGAAGAGAGCTTAGCGATTCGCCAAGCTGCTAATGTCATGCGTTTATAATCTATGATGATATACGAAGAAGGAATGTTGTTGAGGTTTGAGCCTTTTTATTTTAAGAATGGCGCATTAAGCAAACCCAAATATTTTGTTGTGTTGAAGTATATTGGTGGAACGCTTATGATGGCTTCTTTGCCAACCTCTAAAGATCATATTCCTATGGATTTAACATTATCTCAAGGATGCGTGAACGATGTAGAACGTGATGTCAATGCATACGTGTTTGATGCAGGTAATCAGGTGACAACAAATTCGTTTGCTTTCCCTCGTAGAACTTTCATTTATGCAGAGCAAGTAGATGAATATGGCATAGAATATCTGAATGCTATGAAGTCTGAAGTCATAAATTTGGGTAAAATCAAACCCGAATTATTTCAAGCACTTGTTGATTGTCTGAGAAACTCCAAAACCCTGAAACGAAAGTATCGCAAACTTCTGTAATCTACAAATTCGGCCGAATTTTGCGAATACATTCTACAAAATTGGCCGAATTTTGCGATTTGAGTACATATCGGCATAAAAGAGGGAATTAAACTAAATTTTCTAATGATTCAAAAATGTAAAACCTATGAATAAGAAATACCTTTTCTTTCTCGCATTTATTGCAAACTTATTGTTAGGCACAGCGTTGCAGGCATGTAGTGACGATGACCCGCAAGCGCCCGAAGTGCCGGAAGAACCTACACCCGACCCGGAACCGGAAACTCCCACAGTGGAATGGACCGATTTGGCAGCCGCTCCCGATGAATGGGACGGACAGAAACGGGCGGATATTACTTACCAACTGCTTGTTTACTCCTTTGCCGATAGCGACGGCGACAAGTGTGGCGACCTGAAAGGCATAACGGACAAGCTGGATTATCTCGATCGGTTGGGCGTAAGTGCTCTTTGGCTTTCTCCCATCCATCCGGCTATGTCCTATCATGGTTATGATGTGACGGATTACACGGCAGTCAATCCGCAATACGGAACCATGAACGACTTCGACCGATTGGTGAGTGAGGCAGAAAAACGCGGCATACGCATTTACCTGGATTACGTGATGAACCACACCGGTAAAGACCATCCGTGGTTTGTGGATGCCAAGTCATCGGCCGACAGTCCGTATCGCGATTATTATATCTTCTCCACCGACCCGCAGACAGACATCGCCGAAGGGAAAATACCGATGATAGCCCGCGAAGGAAGCAATGGATATAATGCATCCGAATGGTTTCAGGTGTCGGATGAGACAAGCGCCGTGGCAGGAGTCTTGAAGTTTGTATTGGATTGGAGCAATGCTTCATCGCCCCTTGTCACAGTCAGCAAGGGCACGACCGTAGATCCGGATAACGATGACACCGATGCAACGGATGCCAAATACCTGTATTACGGCGATGGCATTTGCAAGCAATTCTATGCCAAAGGCGATGGCATATATGAATTGACTGTGGACTTTAATTCCACATGGGGCTTCCTGATTCGTACCAGCAATGACCCGAGTTGGCCGTCGGGCACTAAATACGGTGCTTCTTCTTCGGCTGATAAAGTGACGATGGATGAGGCTTTCCGGCTGACTAATGCCGGAGACCCTGCCAATATCACTTTCGATAGCCAGCAGATAGATTACTACCACTCACACTTCCAGACCGATTGGTTTGCCGACTTGAATTATGGTCCGGTGGAACAGGCGGCATCTTCGCCTGCTTATCAGGAACTGGTAGAGGCAGCCAAAGGATGGGTCGATAGGGGAGTGGCCGGATTGAGACTGGATGCTGTGAAGCACATCTATCATAACGCCACTTCGGACGAGAATCCCCGATTCCTGAAGATGTTTTACGATGACATGAATGCCTATTACAAGCAGAAAGGACATGCCGATGACTTCTACATGGTGGGCGAAGTCTTGTCCGAACACAATGAAGTGGCTCCCTACTATGCAGGTCTGCCGGCTTTGTTTGAGTTTTCGTTCTGGTATCGTCTGGAGTGGGCCATCAACAATGCTACGGGCTGTTATTTTGCCAAGGACATCACAGGCTATCGGGATGAATATGCAGGACGCAGGGCTGACTACATTGCAGCCACCAAACTCTCTAATCACGATGAAGACCGTGCCGCTTCCAAGTTGGGTAAGTCGGCCGATAAGTGCCGGTTGGCAGCCGCTATGCTGCTTACTTCATCGGGCGAGCCTTATATATATTATGGTGAAGAGTTGGGATTGTATGGCATGAAAGACAAAGGCGATGAATATGTACGCGGCCCTATGCTGTGGGGTGACAACAGTACCACGGACTATATAGATAAGGTAGATGCCGATGTGGCCCGACAGGTGGCATCGGTTACTGCTCAGCAAGAGGATGCCGGTTCGTTGCTGCACACTTATCTTGCCTTTACCAAGTTGCGTAACACCTATCCTTCGCTGGCTGAGGGAACGATGACGAAACATCCTGTCTATAACGACAGCCGGGAGAAAGATTATAAGAGTATTGCGGCGTGGTATATGACGAAAGATAGCGAGAAAATGTTGGTGATACATAATCTTGCAAGTTCTGAAGTGCAGCTTCCGCTGACGGAAAGCATAGAGAAGGCCGTAGCCGTGCAAGGCACCATACAGCAACAGCAGACGGATACCTATCCGATACTGAAGATGGGAGGCTATTCATCAGTGGTTCTGAAACTTCCCTGATTCATTAATGACGGATAGTCTTTTATCAGTTATCGTAGGGGCGGAAATATTCTGCCCCTACAAATTAGATATCTACATGAGGTCGTATTACCCCTGCTGTTTAGCCTTGAATGCCAGTGCATACATACGCATCTGCTTCACCATAGCCAGCAGACCATTGCTGCGGGTGGGCGACAAATGGTCTTTCAATCCAATCTTTTCGATGAAATAAAGGTCGGCATTCAGAATCTCGTCCGGCGTATGTCCGCTCACTACCTTTATTAATAGGGCGATGATGCCTTTCACTATCAGGGCATCGCTTTCTGCCTGAAACAGGATACGTCCGTCATCTGTCAGGTCGGCCTGCAACCACACGCGGCTTTGGCAACCGTCTATCAGATTCTGCTCCGTCTTATACTGCGGGTCGAGCGGTTCTTGTTCGTTGCCCAAATCTATCAGAAGCTGGTACTTGTCCATCCAGTCATCGAAGTCGCTGAATTCCTCCACCACTTCGTCTTGAAGTTCGTTTATTGTCTTCACAATGTCTTTTTGTTTATTGGTTCTTTGTTTATGCCTGCAAAAATAGGTATTCTAAGAAAAGGTAGCAAATAATGGAACGGGAAAATACACCGTTCCCTCCTGCCTGCCTTTTATGAATGCGTTTTGATAAACTCATTCATCATGAGTTCTTTAATCTGCTGATACTTGTCTATGGCCAGCGTGTTTTTTCTTTGTCCCACGTAGAGGGTATTTTCCAACTGGGCATATCCGTCCTGGATGACTTTGACCTCGCCTGCTTCTATGGCTTCCTTGCAGAGAGAGTCGGGAAGAACGGCCAGTCCGGTTTCGTTCTTTAGGCAACAGAGTATGGAGTACATGTCCGGAATGATGTAGTTGGGTACAAAATCGGGCTCTTTCCCGAAGTTCAGTTTCCAAAACTCTGTCAGTGCCGTACTATATACGGAACTATACCAGATTTGTTCTTCGAGCCAGCGTTTCTTCTCTTTCTTGTTGTCCTGGTGGATGCTTTCCAAACCGGATAAGTCTGTCTTGCTGCCGGCTATCAGGGAGAGGTGGCTTGTTCCCAATAAATGATAAGATGTGGTACGGTTGCTCATGTCTTTGTCGCTGACAATGAGGTCGGCCGAACCTTTCTCCAAAAGTTGGTGCAGACCTTCGTTGTCGTCCAACAAGATTACGATATCACAGTTCAGCTTGTTGAGGCTTGGCACAAAAAGCTGCCTGAAGAGTCCGGGAAAGATACCTATATAAAATGTGGGTCTTTTCTCTGTGCCCGATTTCTTACGAAAACTGTTTTCCACTTCTGCCAGTTTCAGCAATGGTTCGGATATTTTGTGATAGAGGTGTTTGGCATGTACGGTCGGTTTCATCTTACGGGTGTTTCGTTCGAAAAGCGAATAGCCCGTGTAAGTTTCGAGTGAGTTGAGGTGCAGGCTCACGCTGGGTTGGGATATTTGCAGTTCTTTGGCGGCATCGCTCATAGTGCCGGCTTCATACACGGCTTTGAAGGTTCTGAACCATTCTAAATCAGCTTTCATAATTAAGTGGGTTTAATGTATATTCTTATTCTTTTTTGCTTTAGGGACGAAATTAGTGATTGGAAATGTAAAAACAAAAAATATTGGGGGAAAAGATTGCGGGAGCATCGGGCGAAGGGGATAGAAGGACGGTTTCTAAAGAGAAATTTGATAGTATCAAACGGGTGATTTCACCCTTTGAAAATCTGATTAGATGCCTTGAAAAATTTTTTTCAAAGGGTGGAAATTGTCTTACATCTGCATCGGCGTCTTTGTGGCTCTTTTCATTTAGTCTGTAGGGACAGACACACGGGCCCGTCCCTACGGTTGAATGGAAGAAAAACCTTATATATCAGGCATGTTTCTTTTTCTTCTTTCTTAGCCACATGTAGTAACCGCTCAAAGGAAGGATGCCTCCGATGAGTGCCGAAAGGAAATAAATGATTTTGGTAATCATACCTCCCCAATTACCGGTGTGGAAAGAGTAGAACCATCCTCGCAATGCCTGTGAGCGCGGAGCGTCTTTATAGTAAGACATTTCCTTGATTTCGCCATTGCGCGGATTGAAGGTCGCTGTGTCCGTGCGACGCATGAGCGACTTGGGATTGGGAGCTATCTGCGCGTTTCTTTCGCTCAGAGTAATGGTCTTGAAGACGGGGTACATGCCTTTCAACTCGCTCAACACGTTGTCCCATACGGCATAGTTGAACGGGTGTTCGCCACGACCGCCTCTTTCGCCGCGTCCTTCCGGTCTGCCTTGTCCTTCTGACTTGGCTTGTTCTTCCGATTCGGCTCCTTGTTTTTGGTCTGTGCTTCCTTCTTGGTTGCCTCGTCCTCTTTGTCCGCTGCGTCCTCGTTTTCCTTCTTTCTGTTCCGGTTGGCTCTCCTGGCTTACCTGGGTTTCGTCTCCGGCTTTTGCTTCACGTGATTCCCTGGCATTCCCGTTTTCATGGGCAGGAGCGTTGTGTGCCATTGCCGTATTGGGTTGTTCTGCTCCGCCGAAAAGGGAGTATGCTGCCGTGCGATACCAGTTGAAGGACCAGGTAAGTCCTGTAAGTGCCATGAACAATAGGAAAATGGTCACATAGATGCCCAAAGAAACGTGGCTGTCGTACCAAAAACGGAACCATCCTTTGGTGCAAGACACGCTGAGGCGGTTCTTCAATGCTTTTTTGCTGGAGGGGAACCATATTACGACACCGGTTATCAGAATAACGACCAGCATCAGTGTGGATATGCCCACGACGACTTTGCCCACCGTCTTTTCTCCTCTGGATGCGGGGGAGTCCATCAGATAACGGTGCAGTTTGCGCATGGTCTGAAAGAAGGCATAGCTTTTGGTCCAGCCGTTCACTTCACCCGTATAGGGATTGACACTCAGCGTGCGGCGCGGAGCATTCTTGAAAGAAGCCATGCAGTTCATTTTCTCGTCGGCATAGAACTGGATGGAAGAGAGTTGCAACGTGTCAGGCATTTGCTCCTTGATGCGTTGAGCCAGTTGCGAGGGTTGCAGGGGCTGTGCGCCAGCCGGTGGCGTTACATAATAAAGATGGGGATTGAGCGCATTGGTTATCTCTTGCTCGAATACTAAGGAAGCTCCTGTCAGACAGATGATCGTGATGAATATGCCGAACGGGATAGACAGCCAAAGGTGTAACGTGCGAAATGTTTTTTTCATTGAATAAACGGATGATGAACTGCGAAGAGGGATGGCCGTGCGGCAGCCCTCTTCACAGTTCTTGGATGAATTTTATGAAGATGTTTACTTGTCGGTGGCAATCAGTTTACCGGCGTAGCTTATTTCACCGCATTCCACTTCCAGACCTTTCTTGGCTGTAGCTGTCTTGGGGTCGATTTC
>JAUNIV010000095.1 GCA_030523385.1 Bacteroidales bacterium
CATTTGTTTATTTTTAATATTGGAATCAGAGAGCCAACTACTGATTCGCATTATATATAAATATGAAGAAAGTATTTCTAACAATGGTTCTGGTAGGAAGCCTTGGCGTAGTCCACGCCCAAAACAACTCCAATTCTCTTCGTGAATCGCTGTTGGAACCTGATAACAGCGAAGTATTCGTCATTGCCCATCGGGGCGACTGGCATGGCACTGCCGAAAACTCCCTGCATGCCATCCAAAAGGCCATAGAGAAGGGTGCAAAAATAGCTTTGGTGGATTTGCAACGAACCAAAGACGGTGAACTCGTGCTCTTCTCTGACCCTACATTGGAACGGCTTACCAACGGGACAGGCGCAGTGAGCGACAAGACGCTGGAAGAATTGCGCAAGCTCTCCTACAAGGAATACCAGGGAGACGCTTCACAAGCTTTCATCCCCACCTGGAAAGAAGCGCTTGCTTTTGCCCAAGGCAAAATATTGCTTGAAGTAACCCCGGGCGATTATCTGGAGCAAGTGATAGAGGAAGCTACGGCAGCCCACGCACTGCAAAACATCATCATCAGCGGCGAACGCCCCTCGCAAGAGGATGTCATGTTCATCCCGGTAGTAGATTTGGACGGCGAGGATGCCTTGCAACAATTGGCCACGTGTTTGGAAGCAAAGCCGGTTGCCGTGGAATTGCGTTACCGCAGCGATGACAATACTCTTCTGCCACAGGCTCTACAGCAGCTGAAAGGACGTTGCCGCATTTGCTTCAACACTTTGAAAGAAGGATTGGCAGGCAGCCATGTAGATGTGAACCGCGAACGCACTCCCGACCAGACTTGGGGAACATTAATCAGATAAGGAGGCACTTTGTTTGTCAGCGACCAAATCAAACCTTTCCTCCGTTATCTGAATGGAGAGGAGACAAACAAGAAGCCCGAGACCCGTCCCGACAGAGGTGAAAGAGGTCCCCGCATGCAAGGCGAAGGCAGGCCGCAAGGCAGAAACCCGCGTCAGGCCAAACCACAAAGCCCGGAGCTGAAAGCCATGATAGCAGAAACCGTGGAGAACTTCGTGCAACAAGAATATCAAGATGAAGAAACAGGACATTCCATGAAATACAACCTGTTTATCCCGAAAGACTACGATGCAAGCCAAAGCTACCCGATGATTATGTTTATAGGCGATGCCAGCACCGTAAGTCCCGACGTAACCGTTCCATTGACACAGGGTTATGGAGGCATCATCTGGGCCACGGCCAAAGAGCAGGCCAAACATCCTTGTTTTGTACTCGTGCCGCAATATTCCACGGTCACGGTGAACGACGGCTTTAGTACCAGCTACGAAGTGGAAATGACCATCCGCCTCATCCGTTCGCTTCTTTCGCGCTACAGCATAGATACCAACCGCCTCTACACCACGGGGCAATCCATGGGAGGCATGATGTCTCTGTATTTCAATGTGACGCATCCCGATTTCTTTGCCGCCTCGCTGTTTGCCGGTTGCCAATGGGACACCTCGAAGATGGAACACTTTGACCAACAGAAGTTCTTCTATGTGGTAGCTGCCGGCGACCCCAAAGCATCCGTAGGCATGGCTCAACTGAAAAAGGTATTGACCGACAAAGGTTCGTCTTTCAGCGAAGGTGAATGGAGCGCGAAGCTCCCTCAGGAAGAGCAGGACGCACACGTGCGTGAACTGATAGCAGAAGGAAAGCGCAACAACTTCATCACTTTCACCCTGAAGAGCGTATTGGCCGAAGACGGATCCGGACACGAACACATGTCCTCCTTCGACTATGTGTATAAGCTGGAGGCTGTGAGAGACTGGTTGTTTGAGCAGAAGAAAGAGTGATTCTTCAGTAGTTTCTATAAATAGAATTATCGGAGAAGATATATTGAGTGTCGAAATATATCTTCTCCGTGTTATTCGAAAACAAAATAAAACATATTTTTCTTACCACCATTAGCCATCATATCAACAAAATCGTTACCTTTACCATTCGAAACCATTAAAGCAAGAAAAGATATGTTCAATTCATTTGGCAATATATTCCGCCTGACCAGCTTCGGCGAATCTCACGGACCGGGTGTGGGCGGAGTCATCGATGGATTTCCCGCAGGAATCCGAATAGATATGGACTTTATCCAACAGGAACTGAACCGACGCAGACCGGGACAATCACTGCTCACTACCAGCCGTAAGGAACCCGATGCAGTGGAGTTCCTGTCGGGAGTATTCGAAGGTAAATCCACCGGATGTCCCATCGGATTCATTGTGTGGAACAAGAACCAGCACTCCAACGATTACGAGAATATCAAGAACCTGTTCCGTCCCTCGCATGCCGACTATACTTACATGCAGAAGTATGGCATTCGCGACTATCGGGGCGGAGGACGTTCGTCGGCTCGCGAAACCATCTCGCGCGTAGTGGCAGGAGCATTAGCCAAACTGGCCTTAAAGCAATTAGGCATCAGCATTACTGCCTATACCTCGCAGGTGGGAGGCATCAAGCTAGATAAAGACTACAAGAGCTATGACCTCAGCCTGATAGAAACCAACGACGTGCGTTGCCCGGACCCTGAGAAAGCAAAGGAAATGGCCGAACTCATTTGGAAAGTCAAAGGTGAAGGAGATACCATAGGCGGCGTGGTGAGTTGCATCATTCAAGGTTGCCCCATCGGATTAGGACAGCCGGTGTTCGGCAAGCTGCATGCAGCATTGGGCAATGCCATGCTGAGCATCAATGCCGTGAAGGGCTTCTCCTACGGACAAGGATTTGACTCCATGGAACTGAAAGGCAGCGAGCAGAACGATGTATTCTATAACAACAACGGACGGGTGGAAACACGTACCAATTACTCCGGCGGCATACAGGGAGGCATCAGCAACGGGCAGGACATTTATTTCCGTGTAGCCTTCAAGCCTGTAGCCACCATCCTGATGGAACAACACACCGTCAACCTGGATGGTACGGACACCACCATGAAAGCCAAAGGACGACATGACCCCTGCGTGTTGCCACGCGCTGTGCCCATCGTAGAGGCAATGGCCGCCATGACTATTTTGGACTATTACCTGATAGACAGAACGACGCAATTATAAACCTTATATATAATATATGAAAATCCAACAATATATTCAAGAAAACGAAGCTCGCTTCATGGAGGAGCTGTTCAGCCTGATTCGCATACCGAGTATCAGCGCGTTGCCCGAACATAAGGATGACATGCTGGCATGTGCCCTGCGCTGGACGGAACTGCTCTTAGAAGCCGGAGCCGATGAAGCAATGGTGATGCCCTCGCAAGGCAACCCGCTGGTGTTTGCCCAAAAGCACGTGAATGACGATGCTCCTACGGTGCTCATCTACGCCCATTATGACGTGATGCCCGCCGAACCGCTGGAGTTATGGAAAAGCCAACCCTTTGAACCTGAGATACGTGACGGACGCATTTGGGCACGCGGTGCCGACGATGACAAGGGACAAGCCATGATTCAGGTAAAGGCTTTCGAATACGTGGTGAAGCACGGACTGCTGAACCACAATGTAAAATTCATATTCGAAGGCGAAGAGGAAATAGGCTCGCCCAGTCTGAATGCTTTCATCAAAGAACACAAGGAAATGCTGAAAGCCGATGTGATTCTTGTGTCGGACACCAGTATGTTGGGTGCTGACCTGCCTTCGCTCACCACCGGATTGCGCGGACTTGCTTATTGGGAAATAGAAGTAACCGGTCCGAATCGCGACCTGCATTCGGGACACTTCGGTGGCGCTGTGGCCAACCCCATCAACACCTTGTGTGCCCTGCTGGCCAATGTCATTGATGAGGACGGACGTATCACCATTCCGCATTTCTATGATGATGTGGAGGAAGTGCCTGCCGCCGAACGCAAGATGATTGCCCAAATACCTTTCGATGAGAAGAAGTACATGGAAGCCATCGGGGTGCGTGCGCTGAAAGGCGAAAAGGGATATTCCACCCTGGAACGTAACAGTTGCCGTCCGTCATTCGATGTGTGTGGCATTTGGGGCGGTTACACAGGCGAAGGTTCAAAGACGGTATTGCCTTCCAAAGCATACGCCAAAGTTTCCTGCCGGCTGGTGCCTCATCAGAACCATGCAGTCATCTCCAAACTGTTTACAGACTACATTCAGTCCGTAGCACCAGAGTATGTGGAAGTGAAAGTTACCCCCATGCACGGCGGCGAAGGCTACGTATGCCCCATCACCTTGCCTGCCTATCAGGCTGCCGAAAAAGGATTTACCAAAGCATTCGGCAAGAGACCGTTGGCCGTGCGTCGCGGAGGAAGCATTCCCATTATCAGCGACTTTGAACAGATATTGGGCATTAAAACTGTGCTGATGGGATTCGGACTGGAAAGTGATGCCATCCATTCGCCCAACGAGAACTTCTCATTGGACATCTTCCGTAAAGGAATAGAAGCTGTGGTGGAGTTTCATCTGAATTATTCATAACTTGAAATTATCCCTAAAATGCAAGTATCTGCGATAGTCAACGCAGATACTTGCATAAACTGATAATGCTTTTGATGGAATCTGACGGACCGATATAACCGTACTGTACACGCAGTCACTCCATGATTACCCAGTAGGCACCATAATTTGGAGGTTACAAGATTTTCTAATTTCACAACCTGAACCCAAAAAGGAAACGAGATGAAAAAGATATTTCTTTCACTCCTGCTCGTCATAGCAGGCTTTTTATACGCTCCGGCACAAGGACTGGACGCCAACGTGGAACAACGGCTGAAGAATTTCTTCACCGACTACGAAACTTCTTACGCCCGCATAGGCCGGTGCAAACTGGACCGATATGAAGTAGACCATCGGAAAAAGACATTGAAGATATATGCCGGAGCCGCTTTCGGCTATCAGCCTTTTACTCCCGAAACGGTCAGTTCCATCTACCGGTTGCTCAAACAAAGTCTTCCGGGACCGGTAAACTACTACGATATCACCCTCTATGCCGACGGCCGACCCATAGAAGAACTGGTGCCCAACCATCTGCAAAAGAAACCGGACAAGTCGCGCCTATGGCAACGCATCGACTACAAGGGAGACCCGTGGGTGAAGAACACCTCGCGCCCCTACACTGCCACAAAGGGACTGGAAGGAAGGCATATCGCCATCTGGCAAAGCCACGGAAAATATTACAAACAGGAGAAAGGCAGTTGGGAATGGCAACGCCCCCGACTGTTCTGCACGACCGAAGACCTGTTCACGCAGTCGTTCGTTATACCTTATATTATACCGATGCTGGAAAATGCAGGGGCGGTGGTCTATACACCGCGCGAACGCGACTGGCAGCGGAACGAAGTGATAGTGGACAACGATGCTTCGCCACGAGGCTGCATCTATCAGGAAGTGAAGAGCCGGAAGAGCAAATGGGCCACTGCCGACGGAAAGGGATTCGCCCATAAAAGAGCCACGTATCAGGACGGACAGAACCCGTTTGCGGAAGGGACAGCCCGCTATACGACCACCGAAAAGAAGCCCGAAAAGGCTTTTGCACAATGGATTCCCAACATCCCGGAGACGGGAAAATATGCGGTGTATGTGTCTTACCGCACCCTGCCGCAGAGCGTGAGCGATGCCAAATACCTGATATTCCACAAAGGCGGAGTGACGGAGTTCAAGGTGAACCAGCAGATGGGAGGAGGCACATGGGTCTATTTGGGCACATTCGGGTTCGACAAAGGTACCAACGACTATGGCATGGTGGTGCTCAACAATGAAAGCAGCCAAAAAGGAGTGGTCTGTGCAGATGCCGTCCGCTTTGGCGGAGGAATGGGCAACGTGGCACGCGGAGGTACGACCAGCGGACTGCCCCGTTACTTAGAGGGGGCACGCTATGCAGCCCAATGGGCGGGGATGCCTTACGAAGTCTATAGCGCCAGTCAAGGGAAGAATGACTATACGGACGACATCAATGCCCGCAGCCACGTGGTGAATTACCTGAACGGAGGGTCGGTATATCATCCGCAAGGCAAAGGATTGGGCGTGCCCATCGAAATGACCATGGGCGTACACAGCGATGCCGGCTACTCCAAAGAAGATGAACTGATAGGCACATTGGGCATCTATACCACCGACTACAACGATGGCAAGCTGGATGCAGGCATCTCCCGATACGCTTCCCGCGATTTGGCCGACATGGTGCTGACAGGCTTGCAACGCGACATATCATCCACCCTCGGCATCCGCTGGCAACGGCGTAGCCTGTGGAACCGCAATTACAGCGAGACAAGATTGCCCGGCGTGCCGTCCATGATTCTGGAGCTGCTCTCTCATCAGAACTTTGCCGACATGAAGTTAGGGCACGACCCGCGCTTCAAATTCACGGTGGGGCGTTCGGTGTATAAATCCGTTCTGAAATATTTAGCCACCATGCACGGCACGGACTACGTGGTGCAGCCGTTACCCGTGAGCCACTTCGCCATAGAGCAAGATAACCAGAAGAATACATTCCGCCTCAGTTGGCGGGCTGTGGGCGACCCGCTGGAGCCTACAGCCAAAGCGCAGCAATACATTGTATATACACGTGTGGGATATGGTGGTTTCGACAACGGTACGCTGGTGAACGGAACCAGCTATACCTTCGAAGCCGAACCGGGATTGGTATATAGCTTTAAAGTGACCGCCGTGAACCGTGGTGGAGAGAGCTTCCCATCGGAAATCCTCTCTGCCTACCGGGCCAAAAAGAGCCGGGGCACTGTGCTTATCGTGAATGGCTTCAACCGCCTGAGCGGACCTGCCTCTTTCGAATCCTTCTCCTTGCAAGGTTTCGACCTCAGCAGTGACCCGGGTATCCCCTATCGGCATACACCTGCTTTCTGCGGAGCACAACAGAGCTTCGACCGCAGCCGCATAGGACGCGAGACGAGCGACGGATTAGGCTACAGCGGCAACGAGCTGGAAGGTATGCTCATAGCCGGAAACACCTTCGACTATCCTTTTGTGCACGGAAAGGCCATCCAGGCAGCCGGCAGCTACTCCTTTGTATCGTGCAGCGAAGAGGCCGTGGCAGACGGACGGGTGAAACTGACCGACTATCCGATTGCGGACTTCATCCGAGGAGCCGAACGGGAGGCCATATCCTCCTCCATGCAGCAGCTTCTGGCAGACTATTGCCGGCAAGGGGGCAACCTGATGCTCAGCGGTTCGTATATAGGAAGCAGCATGAACAGTCCCGCAGGCCTGCAATTCACCGAAGGTGTGCTGAAATACAGCTTCGGCGGCAGCCTGAGAGGGAACGTATCGGGGAACCTCTACGGAGCAAGCACCCGTTTCCGGATTCCGCTCACCGCCAATGAAGAGACATACGCCGTGCCTGCCCCCGAATGTCTGACTCCGGTAGCTCCCGCCTACACCGGCTTCGTCTATGCTCCGGAGAATTACAGCGCGGGCATAGCCTACCGGGGAACGTATCGCACCTTTGTCCTCGGATTCCCCTTCGAGAGCATCCGGGGTACGCAGGAAAGGGCACGCATCATGAGTGCCATCTTAGGCTTTTTCGGCAGCAAGTAAAAGGGACAAATGAAAATAAAAGCGGACAAGTAGGCGTTTATTCGGCAAAAACGCCTACCTTTGCTCCTGCTAAACCATAAAACAAACAAGAACATGTACACCATACAGACAAATGCCTCGGGCACACGCAGCATGGAAATCTCGGAAGAGAACCTGCAAACCATTGAGAAATATGCCTTGTTCCAACACCTGATAGACAGCAACGGCATTGTGGATGAATCCGTACTGGACAAGCTGAAACTGAACATACGCTCGTTGCTCACCGGACAGGAAGGCAGCAGCAAGGAACTGCTCGACCTCTGCATCGACGTCATTTACCACAACAACATGAAAGCATTCGGCC
>JAUNIV010000096.1 GCA_030523385.1 Bacteroidales bacterium
CGTAGGCTCATGAAGATATATACATAGGCTTATGAAGATATATGCGTGGAGCAACGAAGATGAAAGACCACAATGACTTCAGCTTCACCAAAGGAGGATAGAAGCGGACATTCGATTTCGAGAGTGAGTCAGAATGCTGATGCTACTATCAATTTATCATTAGTTTCACTCTGAAAGACAATTTGATAGACTATTTACTTTTGGCACACCCTCTTGAACATAAAAAGAGGATGTGTCTGTGTTTTGACACACCCTCTTTTGTGATAGAGAATCTGCTATTTATTATTTGCGATAGTTAGCCAGTCCTTCGGCCTCCATCTTGCGGATGAAGTTGAAGTGCTTTTCTACTTCCGATTCTGCGTAATTCACATATACGTGTGCCGACTTGCTGAACAGTTCGGGTGCACGGGTAGCATCCTGAATGATGAGGTGTGACATGACGCACACGGCTGCTATTTCATACAGTCTGCGGGCTACGAAGTCCAACAGCTCCTGGTTCTGTGCTTCCTTCATGGCATTGGTGCAAGCCTCTAACTTAGAGGTCATGCTCTTCACGCGGTCCATGAGAGGCTGCATCTCTTCGCTGCACGGAATCAATTCGAATTCGTGCAAAGTGGCGGCATACGAACCGTTGGTAACGTAACGGATGGCGGCGATGGTCTGCAACTGAGTAGTACCTTCGTAGATGCTCGTGATGCGGGCGTCGCGGTAGATGCGCTGGCAGGCATATTCCAACATGAAGCCCGAACCACCGTGAATCTGGATACAGTCGTAGGCATTCTGGTTGGCATATTCGGAGTTCATACCCTTGGCCAGCGGAGTGAAGGCATCGGCCAGCTTGGCATACTTCTTCTGTTCCTGACGTTCTTCGGGAGTGAGCTTACGCTCGCGGGCGATGTCGTCCAGTGCCTTGTAGATATCTACGTAGCGCGAAGTCTGGTAGAGCAGTGAGCGGCCTGCGTCGAGTTTGGCTTTCATGATGGCCAGCATGTCATACACAGCCGGGAACTCGATGATGGCTTTGCCAAACTGCTTGCGGTCTTTGGCGTATGCCAGTCCTTCGTTGTAGGCAGCCTGGCTCAGACCTACGGACTGGGCAGCGATACCCAAACGGGCACCGTTCATCAATGCCATGATGTATTTAATCAAACCCAACTTGCGGTCGCCGCAAAGTTCGGCTTTGGCATTCTTATACACCAGTTCGCAGGTGGGTGAACCGTGGATACCCAACTTGTTTTCGATGCGGCGTACATCCACACCACCATCGTTCTTGTCGTAGATGAACATGGAGAGTCCGCGTCCGTCCTTCGTTCCTTCTTCTGAGCGTGCCAGTACGAGGTGCAGGTGTGCATCGCCGTTGGTGATGAAACGCTTCACGCCGTTCAGACGCCAGCAGTTGTTTGCTTCGTCGTAGGTAGCTTTCAGCATGACGCTCTGCAGGTCGGAGCCGGCATCGGGTTCGGTCAAGTCCATAGACATAGTCTCTCCGGCACAGATACGAGGGATGAAACGGCTATGCTGGTCTTCGTTTCCAAACTCATAGAGTGTCTCGATACAGTCTTGCAGCGACCAGATGTTACCAAATCCGGCATCGGCGGCAGCTACTATTTCGGCACACATGGTGTAAGGAGTGATGGGGAAGTTCAGTCCGCCAAAACGGCGTGGCATGGTCATACCGTTCAGTCCTGCCTTCACCATGGCATCGAGGTTCTGCTTGGTTCCGCTGGCATATTCCACACGGCCGTTGGCACAGTGAGGTCCTTCGGCATCCACACCTTCAGCGTTGGGGGCAATCACCTGTCCGGTGATTTCGCCGGTGATAGCCAGAATCTTATCGTAAGAGTCCATGGCATCGGCATAGTCCTGCGGTGCGTAGTCGAACTCGTCTTTATCTCTGTAGTCGCGCTCTTTCAACTGGCAGATGCGCTCCATCATCGGATTGTTCAAGTGATACTTGAGTTCCGGTATTTCGGTATAAAAGTTTTCCATTACTTGCTGTTCTTCTTATAATACTTAATTAATTTCGGAATCACCTCTTCCACCGTACCGTTGATTACGTAGTCGGCAATGGTGTTGATCGGAGCATTCGGGTCGCTGTTGATAGAGATGATGATGCCTGCATCCTGCATACCGGCAATGTGCTGAATCTGTCCTGAGATACCGCAGGCAATGTAGAGTTTCGGGTGTACTGTCACACCGGTCTGGCCAATCTGACGGTCGTGGTCGGCATAGCCGGCATCTACGGCTGCACGGCTGGCACCTACTTCGGCGTGAAGTTCCTTGGCCAGTTCGAACAGTTTGTCGAAGCCTTCCTTGCTGCCCATTCCATAACCTCCGGCTACCACAATCGGGGCACCCTTCAGGTTGTGTTTGGCTTTCTCTACGTGGCGGTCTATTACTTTAACCACATAATCTGTTTCGGGAACAAACTTGGCTACATCGTGCTTCACCACTTCGCCTTGGTAGTTCTCATCCAGAATTTCTTTCTTCATCACACCCTCGCGCACGGTAGCCATCTGCGGGCGGTGTTCGGGGTTGACGATGGTTGCCACGATGTTACCACCAAAGGCAGGGCGTATCTGGAAGAGCAGGTTTTCGTAAGTGATGCCGTTCTTCTTGTCCTCGTGTGTACCTATTTCCAACTGTGTACAGTCGGCGGTAAGTCCGCTGGTCAGGGCAGAAGATACGCGCGGACCTAAGTCACGGCCTATCACTGTGGCACCCATGAGGCATATCTGCGGCTTTTCTTCCTTGAAGAGATTTACCAGGATGGATGTGTGGGGCAATGAAGTGTAAGGGAACAGTCCCGGAGCATCGAACACGTGCAACTTGTCCACACCGTAGGGCATTACTTGTTTTTCCACTCCTTCGAGGTCACTTCCGGCTGCAATAGCTTCGAGCTGGCAACCTAACTGGTTGGCCAATTTACGACCTTTGGTTAAAAGTTCGAGACTTACATCGGCAACGCTCTTGCCTTCTATCTCGCAATATACAAATACATTATTCATAATCGTTATCCTATTGTGTGGTTAGCCAGCAGTTCTACAATCAAATCTTCTACATCCTGGTCGCTTCCTGTCAGGGTCTTGCTTTCCTTGGCCTGGAAGATGATGTTTTCTATCTTCTTCACTTTGGTGGGAGAGCCCGACAGACCGCACTGCTTGGTGTCGCCGTCCACGTCGGCCACGCTCCATTCCTGTATGTTCAGGTAGGGCTTTTGCTCATATTGTGCGGCGTAAGGCAGTTCGCTTCCGTCTTTGGTGATGGCAGCCTTTTCCTGTGCTCCCAATGCACGTTTGTATTTCATGACCAGTTTGGCGTTGCGCGGACGGCACGGAGCTGCGCTTCCATTGACGGTCAGCACGATGGGCAGCGGTCCTTCCACGGTTTCCACACCGCCGTCTATGTGACGCTTCACTGTGATGCGGCGTCCTTCTTCATCCACATTCAGAATCTCTTCGGAGTAGGTGATTTGCGACAAGCCTAACTTTTCGGCCACCTGCGGACCTACCTGTGCGGTATCTCCGTCGATAGCTTGACGTCCGCCGATAATCAAATCATATTCACCTATTTTGCGGATAGCAGTGGCGAGGGCATACGAAGTGGCCAGTGTGTCTGCGCCGGCAAAGGCGCGGTCGGTCAATAAATATCCGTTGTCTGCTCCTCTGTATAAACCTTCACGAATGATTTCGGCAGCGCGTCCGGGACCCATGGTCAGAATGGTAACCGTAGAGCCGGGATGTGTGTCTTTCAGTCTGAGTGCCTGTTCAAGGGCATTCAGGTCTTCCGGATTGAAGATAGCCGGAAGTGCCGCACGGTTGATAGTTCCGTCGGCGTTCATGGCATCTTTCCCCACATTTCGTGTGTCGGGTACTTGTTTTGCCAATACTACAATTTTCAAACTCATATACTTATATATTTGGTATTAGTAATTTTCCGTGGGCAAATTTAGTTAAACAATTTGAGCGACAAAAGGATATGACGAGAAAATGTGCACAAAACCGGGTAATTTGAGCAATGTTTTTATGCTTTTACGTATCTTTGTGCCCAAAATTAGGAATCATTATGGATAGCATCAGCACCGAACTTGCCCAATTATTGCAACAGATGGGCGTACAGCAAAGCGGCTTGGACATCACTGAGCGCATCATTATTATTGCGGGTATTCTGATTATTGCCTTTGCGGCCGATTTCTTTTGCCGCAAGGTCATTGTGCCCATTATCAAGAAGATTACAGCCAAAACGCAGGCCACTTGGGACGACTATTTGTTTAACGACGAGGTGTTGGACAATATGTGCCACCTCATTCCACCTATTGTCTTATATGTGCTCCTGCCTTTTGCATTTCCGAAAGAGCCGGTGACGCTCACCTTCATTCTGAAACTCTGTGAGGTATATATCACAGCCATAGCCGTGCGGCTGTTGTGTGCTTTCCTTACTTCGCTCTATACCATCTCCAGCGAACACAAGAAGCTGAAGAACCATCCTCTGAAGGGAGTCTATCAGATGCTGAAGTTAGTGGTGATTTGTGTGGGAGTCATTATCATCATCAGTACGCTGATAGACCGCGACCCGATGAATATACTTGCAGGACTGGGTGCATCGGCCGCCATCCTGATGTTGGTATTCAAGGACACCATTATGGGACTGGTGGCAGGCGTGCAGCTCTCTGCCAACGACATGCTTCGGCCCAATGACTGGATCATGATGCCCAAATATGGGGCAAACGGTGTGGTCATGGAAGTGACACTTACCACGGTAAAGGTGCGCAACTGGGACAACACCATTACCACCCTTCCTCCCTACGCCTTGGTGAGCGATTCGTTTCAGAACTGGCGCGGCATGAGCGAGAGCGGAGGACGCAGGGTGATGCGTTCCATTAATATCGACATGAATACCGTGCGTTTCTGCACTCCCGAAGAGATGAAGCTTTTTGAAGAACAGGATTGGATGGGTGATTTCCAAAAAACCGGTCCCGAAGAAGTAAACCTTTATGTGTTCCGTCATTATTTGGAGGCTTACTTGCGCCGTCATCCGGGCGTGAATACCGAACTGACCCTGATGGTACGCCAACTGCAACCCACTCCACAGGGCTTGCCTTTGGAACTTTACTTCTTTTCGAGCAATAAAAACTGGGTGCCTTACGAACGCTTACAGGCAGAAGTCTTTGACCACGTGTTGGCCGTGTTGCCACGCTTCGGGCTTCGGGTGTTCCAAAGCCCGGCAGGGACAGACCTCCTACGCATGTAGTTCCAATACGAACCGTGTTCCTTTCTTATACTCTTCGTCCAGTTTCAGCGTGCCGCCCAACTTGTAGGCTATGAGGCTGCAAGTGGGCAGGCCCAATCCGTTTCCTTGCGTCAGGTCGTGCACTCGTGCGAAGGGCTTGAAGAGGTCTTTGCGTATCTCGGCAGGGATTCCCGTGCCCGTATCGGTCAGGATAAACTGATGCGTGTGTGCGCTTCTTTTCTTAAACTCTAATGTGATTTTTCCGCTTGCCGTGTGCATGGCAGCATTTTTCAACAAATAGAGCAAGATGCGTTCCAACTCTCCGGCATGGGTCTTGACATTCATTCGCGGCACGTTTACCACAGCCTCTACTTCGGCCGGAAAATCGGTTCGCGCCTTGTCCATGATTTCTTCGCACAGCGTTTTGATGTTCACTTCCTTCAGTGGATAGTGCGTTTCGCGTGTTTCTTCCAGTGCCATGTAGGTCTGTATGTCTGTCATCAGCTGCGTCAAGGCACGTACGTGTTCTTGCTGCACCTGTGCGGAACGGGCCTGTGCCACAGCATCCAGCGAGGGCTGTATCTGTGCGCTTATGTTGCCTATGAATCTCGATTTCAGCTCGTTGTTTTCGTTGGCTATTTGCAGGCTATGTTTCAATGCCTTTGTCCGGCGGATATGTTTCATCATCAAGGCACCTAAGAACAACAGGGCTGCGGCCAACGCACCCGACAAGATACACAAGGCCACAATGACAATGAGGTCAGTTCCTATCCTGTCTTCCTTCTCTTGCATCTCCTTCTGGCTTGCATCATATTTCTCTTGCAGCAGACTCAGCTCGCGGGCAGCTTTCGCTCCTTTGATGGAGTCTTGCCATGCGGTGTGCAGTTGCCTCATGGCCGATGCCAACGGGGCGTTGTTGTCCTTTTCGGCCAAAGCCAGCATATCCTGATAGCATTGTTCCGTTTCTTTTTCGTCCTTGCCCGCTATGCGCATGCGCAGCAAGCGGCGGTAACATTCCAGGCTCTTGCCTGCCATGCCGAAGGCTTGATAGTAATCGGCTTCAGCAAATAACAGTTCTTCCTGCAACTCGGCCGATTGGCTTTGTTCGGCATAAATCTTCATCTGGCTCAGTTGGTTTTCGCATTGTACTGCGTTCTTCAGCCGGATGTACATACGCAGACGTTCCTTGGTCACAGCGAAGCGCAGGGCAGGGGCAGCCTGTTTGCTTTCCTTCTCGGCCGAAAGTATCAGGGCATCCATCTGCCGGCATGTGGCAAAGGCTTCCTTGTACTGTCGGTTCTGTGTGAAAAGTATGCTGACGCGTATGCCTTCTTCGATGGCTTGGCTGTATTGTTTCTTTTCGGATAGCTGGGCAAACTTGCCCCATTTCTCATTCAATTCTTGCGGATTCACACCTGTTGCCGGCGTGCTTGCGGTCTGTCCTTGGCCTGCTATGCAGCAAAGGACAAGTATCAATGTTAGAATAAACTTTTTCATTGTTTCATTCGGGTTTGGTGCAAATATAGTCCTTTTCAGACAAAAAGTTCTTTTATGTGCAACTTTTTTTCTCTTTGTGGCGTCCAATAATACAAATCACTAAATTATTGACTGATGAAAATACAGAAAACCATGACAGATTATGAGTTCCTTTGGGAGAAGATTACAGACTATGCCAAATCCGTAGGTCGCACGGCTGCGCGCCCTGTTCTTTTGTTGTATTACGTGTTGAAGAGTCCCGATACTCCTTCTTCGGACAAGATGCTGATTGTGGCTGCGCTTTCTTATTTAGTCTTGCCCATCGACCTGATTTCGGCCAAGCATCTGCCCATTATCGGCTGGATAGACGAAGCGGCTTCTTTGGTGTATGCCTACAAGAAAGTGTGTCGGCATATTACGCCTGATATTGAATCGGAAGTGGATAATATTTTGGAAAGATGGTTTCCGGAATTGAAGTATGAGTTGATAGAAGAGTAGGGTAGAAGAGGAAGAATATGCGAAAGCTGCCGATAAATACAGAGGGTTAAGATTTTTATCTAAGTTTAATGAGTTGTGACCGAATGACTGCGGTTCTCAAAGAAGAAACAGCCTGTTCATTGGATAATAAATGAACAGGCTGTTTTAGTGTTTTATGATTGATACCTGTCAATCTTGACGAGCCTTTTGATAGCAGACATCAATGAACACCGGACAATGGTCAGATGCCACACGGTCTTCTATGAGTGTTTTCCTTGTGACGGAATAACGGGTGTGCTTGTCTTTATATCCGTAGATAAAGTCTATGCAAGCGTCATCGCAAGTTTTCCAATCGTCTTGTGTGAGCACCTCAAAGCGCTTCCGGATAGCGTTTTGAGTGGCCGAAGTAGGAACAGAATTCATGTCTCCGGCCATGAAAACGGGCTTATGGGCATTTTCTATCTCTTTCAAGATAATATCGACTGAGGCCAACTGATCCAAAGCTGTCAGAGACAGATGGGTCGCAAGAAATATGTAGTCCTTGAATTCTACCATTAACAGGGTACGGGCTTCTTCGCGTCCCGGCAGAGC
>JAUNIV010000097.1 GCA_030523385.1 Bacteroidales bacterium
CTCTATATCTTTTTGTCTCATTGTTATCCTTTCTGCATTATGGTTAAGTCTTCTTATTAAAACCGCAGCCTGCTAACCTCTCTCGGTCGGCAGGCTGCGGGTGTCTGTGGTTGCTGCCGAACACTAATACTCCCGTTCGGCTTGGGAGTTTATTGTTATTTTCAATACTCTTGTATAATATTGTCCCAGTCTATACTCGGGTCATAATTAAGTCGCAAAAGGTATGAATCTTTTGTCCCTTCTGGAACGTATATGGCTTTTAAATTGTCAGGAAAAAGCATTGTTCCACAAAATGGAGGAGTCGTGCCCTCGAAAGTTACGCTTTCCAATTCTGCTTGTTTCCAGAACATATATGCGCCAAAATTTTTTACACTTCTAGGAATAGTTACTTCCTTCAGATTTCCCTCCTCAAAAGCATTCGGTTTAATTGTTTCTACAGTTTCCGGCAGAGTAAGAGAGGTTATATTTGTGGAACGGAATGCGTAAAGTCCAATAGAAACGGTTCCTTTCGGAAGTACCAAAGACGTAATCGGTATCTTTATTATGTCATATCCACTGGTATAATGAGATAAAAACATATCAGGAATCTCGGTCGAAGTGCAGTCTCCCATATCCAGCGTGCTAATTGCATCAAGATTATTTTTGATATAGGTTGCCAATGTGCTAAAGTCATTTTCTGACATAAAGCCTTTAATAACAAGTGTCTTGCTATCTCCGACGGCTTTCGCAATAGCACTTTCTGTCAATATTCCGTTTTGTAATAATGTAATGGAATGTGTGTCCTCATCCACTTCAAGACCAGGATCTTCCTCCGCTTCCCCACCTTCCACGTTGGTCGGTTCATTCCACGGATTTACCTGCACGGAGTTTATCACGATGCCGTTCTTACCCACCGTCAGACGGTAGTCGTAACTGTAACCTGCTTCGTGGGCGGGTATGCCCTTCACGTAAAGCGTCTCGCCGTCGATTGTCACTTCCATGAAGTTCTCATTGTCCGTTGCTGTTGCCGAAGGAACGACGAGGGCTGTAGCCGTACTATTGGTACCCATGTCCGCACTATTCAGTGGAGTAATGGGCAGGGCATTGCCAGTACCAGTTACGGCAGGCTCTGTGCCGGAATAATCCACGTTGGCAATGGTGAAGGGCGAATAAATCTTCACGCTGCACTTGCTGTCTGCTGCATACTGGTCGCCGAAACCGTCGATGGTCACACGGATGCGTGCTGTGCGGCGTTGCATGGTGAACGTGGCGGAGTTGTTGGTTCCTTTAGTCACCGTACCGCTATAGGTCATGTAGTCGGCATCGGCTATTTGGTACGGTTCGTCCTCTGCTGCATTTTCGTCTTTCTCGCCACTCTGGTTCTTCGGCAGTGTGAACGCAGTCATGCTTGCTGCGATGGGGTAATATGCCTGCAACTGCATAGTTGTTTCCGTGGCGGAACTCCACATCAGGTACGATGTACCCTGTTGAGGCAACCAGCTGTTTCCATCCAGAGTGTATGTGTAGAAACTTGCCCCGTCGCGGCTCACATTGAGTTGGTCTCCATTGGCGAACTGCGTGCTTACATCGGCTTCGGGCGTGGTACGTGTCACCACTATTCCGCTTACCGAAGGTTGTATGCGCACGGCGTTGGGGTTGGCATCGTAAGGTGTGACGGTCATTTCGTCGTCACTACTGCAAGCTGCCACGGCGAGCAACAATGCCGAGGCGGCTATATAAGGATATATCTTCATATTTTCTGTTTTTTTCATTTTACTTGGTTCATCTTCAGTTCTATTATTCGGTTTCGAGCTTACCACCATTCGGCATTTCAGCTTCTTGCCAATCTTCCACAGTAATGCCGTCCAGCTGCAACACGTCCTTACCCATTTTCAACTTAATAAGGTATTGGTCGCCCTTTACGAAATCGTAAGATTCGCCGTGGGTGTAGCCGAATTTTCTACCATTTGTGGTGGTAATGGTCACTGTGAACTGTTCACTGCCCGGCGCGTAGAAGATGTACGGCGTAGTGTAAGTGCCGTGGGTTGTGGCAGTGCCTGCGGTGTGACCGTCGTCTGCTATAGCGAATGCCAGCGTGCCGGTAGCATTGGCATCTGCCTCCAACTTGCCCGTCAGCACATTCAGGCTGCCGCTGATGCGTGTGGTGCTGATGTCAACGTTTTGTATCGGGTTATCGGTCACATTGTTCTGATAGAACTCGTCGCCAAGTTCTATTTCCACCGCTACTTTGCAGAGGGCGTGATCGAATGTAATGTTAAGCTTTTGGTTCGTGACAAGTGCGCTTGCCGTGTTTTCGTCGGAAGCCCAAAGCAGGTCATTCTTCACCTCCGTCTGGGATGCTTGCTGGCTCAGGTCGTAGGTCACTTTGTCATCCATCGCTACAGGGTTTGCCGGGGCGTAAGCATAATATACATAGTTCACATCTTCGCCTTTCCAAAGCATGGACGTGAATTCGTTCTGTGTCCATGTGGTTCCTCCATCCGTTGTAGAGAACACCACGTTGGGGTAGGTATATTTATCCGACGTATTGTCCCATGAGGCTGTTTCAGTCGGTTTGATGTACAGACCGAGTGTTGTTCCTGTGTATGCCGTAGTGGCACGTGTTGTCACCAATCGATTTACTTGGGTGGCGATGCGTATCACCCCGTCTTCGGGCAGTGCGCTCTGCTGTGTACCCATTAGCTCTTCGTTGTTCGAGCAGCCGGTAAACACTGCGCCTGCCAAGGCTGCCATCAATAAAAGATTTCTTGTTTTCATTGTCTATCTATAAAATTAAAGTTTCCATATTCACTTTTCTTGTTTGGATGCTTTTCGATACCTTGGAAACGAAAACGTCCCGTAGCACCTTGCGGTGTGCGGGACGAGAAACTTTCTTTTGTCTGTTGTGAGGCTTGTCAGCCACCTTTTCAAGAATTCTCTTTTGGAGGGTTTTCTTTTTTTGATGCGGCTTTTTTTCTTGTTCGTAGTTGTTGGACGATGCTTACGCCATCCATGGCATTAAGCAGAGTGCGTAATGCACGACATAGTGCAGGATTCTCCACGCTGATTGTCATTTGCTGTGCCATAATCTTTACTTATTATTTTTTGTTGAATACTAAATCAAGTCCTTGCCTGCGATAAAATTCGAAGCGTGTGTCACTCGATATAAGCGGTAAACGCTCGGTCATGGCATGGGCTATGATAACATGGTCTGAAGGATCTTTATGACATTGCACTTCGTTGATTTCCATTCGCGAATAGGTCAAGATATGTTCTTTCTGCACAGGAAGAAATTCTATGAAATATTCATTTTCTATGGAATGCAACATATCTTCCGGTGACTTCCAACGTTTAGAAAACAATCCTTTGTTGCGATAAGCCACAACCAGCTCCTTAGCCGACTCGGTACTTGCATATAATAGTGTATCCGGCTCTTCCATGATGGCCTTGACATCATTATCTAGCAAATCTGGGTCACCTATCATATAGACAATGATATTGGTGTCAATCAGATACCTCATAGTGCGAACAATGTAGGGTCGTTGATAATTACGCTGCCTTTCAATCTTTGTGCAGCTTCCCATGCCTTGCTCACCTTCCTTTTTTTGTCCTTTGCTTCTGTCTGCTTCTGAGACTCGGTAGTTACAGTCTTCTTTACTTCTTTCATCGCTATCTGTTTTTTGCTTACAGATGCAAAGGTAGCATATTTTTCCTAATCACCGCACAAGCAGCCGGGAAAGTTTCTCGCTTCCAATATGTCAAAGAGCGTTTAATTCCTAATTCTTCATTCTCAATTCTTCATTTAATCGACCGCTTCTCCTCCGTCAATCACGTCACCCTTCTGCCAGTCGTTCACGGTCACGTCGCCCAGTTCAATGCGGTCACGTCCTACAATGAGGTCTACGGTGGTGTACTTGCCGCTTTCCAGCTTGATGTCGCCGGAGTGGGTGTAGGTGTAATCCTTGCCGCCGATGCGGATGATGATAGTGTGGAAGCCCGACTGCGGTACCATGATGGAGGCATAGCTTAGGGCATTGTCCGCCTGCGGCGTGGCAAGTGCTGTGAGCGAAATGTTCTCCTTGGCCGCTCCGTCGGCTGTCACTGTCTTTTCGAGGTAGTTCACCGTGGCAGTGGTGGCTGCATTCTGTGCCGTTACGCTCTGTACCGTGGGCGTGCTGCCCCACTGGGTGCGGAACTTCAGGTTGACGATGAGCTTCGCCATCACGTGGTCAAACTCCAAGTCCACCATTCCGCCGGGTGCGGTCGTAGCGGACCATCCTTTCAGGTTGGTGGCTACAAGCAGGTCGCTTGCCGCCTGATTGGTGGCATCGAGCGTATAGCTGTCTGCCGTAAGGTCGGTCACAGCGGAGGCTATCTGCGTCTTGGCGGGATGTATGCCAATGAAGTAGTGTTCGCTGCCTTGGTCTGCCCATAGCATCTGCGGCGAGGCTGTCCATGTCTTACCATTGTAGGTGTTGATGCTGTTGTTCACCACAAGGCTGTTGAAGTCAAACTCCGTAGCTTTGCCCGTCCACGCATAGACGCTGATTTGGTCGTCAGCCTCGAAGTGCTGCGAGCCGTCGGCATCGGTGGCAACACGGGTCATTCGCCCGATGCTGGTGTTTACGGTGATGTACTTGGCAGCCGGTTGCACGGAGTTTTCGTGGTCGTTGCTGCAACTGCTGATGGCTGCCAGTGCGACTGCCATTACTGCAAGGGTTGTAGTCGTCTTCATTTTTTTCATATATTGTTTTTGATGTTATGGTTCTGTGGTTTTGGATTTCAGTATCAACGGAACTTTGGCTGCATCCGCTCCCGTATTCTCCACGTATTCGTAACCGAAGGCGGAATATTTCTCGGCGAGGTAGGCGTTCATGCCTTCCTTGGCGGTTAACCATGTCACATCGCTGCCGTTCACCTCGATAAATCCATCTGCGCTTTCTGCTGTACTTACGCCTAAAGGCCTGTCGTTCAATTTCATCCAATAATTTGAATTAACGATGGATACAATTGTGCTATTCTCACCGTGCACGTAACCGTAGAAGGCAAAGCTTACGGTAGGTGCATATATCTCGGCATAGCAATAGTTAGCCTCTGCAGTGACTGTTTGCATATTGTTGTTTGAGTATGCAGTTCCAATGAGACCTGCGGTTCTAATAGACGATGCGTATACTGTTCCCGATGCCTTTATGTTTCCCGTATTCATGCAGGCAACGAGCGTCACAGTTCCGTCTATCTGGAATCCGACTATACCGCCAATGGAGGCATAAGAAGAATTCCCATAACCGAATATACTGACGTTATTATGGCACCCCTCGAAGTTTACCGTTCCGCTACATCTGCCCACAATGCCGCCGATACCGTCCCAGTTGTAGAAATCTCCATCATCCCTATCCCCGAAGTTAGTCAGCCCGATGCTTCCGTTCACCCGTACATTCTTTATCGTGGCATCCTGCACCCTGCCGAACAAGCCCCATTCCTTTTCATCGTTGGGGTTACTGTTGTTGATGGTCATATTGTTGATGGTATGCCCCTGTCCGTCGAACGTGCCGACGAACGGGTGGGTGTTGCTGCGTCCTATGGGTGTCCAGTCAGAATAGCCGCTCAAGTCGATGTCATTCTCCAACGCCACGTGTATGCCGCCATCCACGCTGGCAAATGCTCCGCTGTTCACAGCTTCGGCAAGCGAGGCAAGCTGTTGGGGCAGACTGATTTTGTAAGGGCTCTCCGCCGTGCCTTCGCCTTCGTTCTTGTAACTTGGGCGGGCATCGGCAACATAGCTTTGATTGGCAATGCCAGATGTGCTCGATAAACCACTCTTACTGAACAATGTTATTTCCTTGTCAGTTCCGTTCACATCGAAAATACCCTTGACAGTTAAAGAAGCATCAGTATCCCACCAACCATAAAGATAGGCATTGCCTTTCTCGTCTGTGGTAAGGGAGTAGTTGTGTTCCTCGAAATTTCTTGTTCCGAAAGGCTTGAATTTACTTATCGCTATGTTTATCGTAGAGAATGCTTCTCCTGCAATGCGCAACCGGTTGTAATAGCGCGGGGTTTCGGAAAAGTCGATGGTTATATCCCCTTTACCTGTCAGTAGAGGAATATCTACATATAAATGTTCAGACGTACCATATTCGGCACCTTCTTTGAGCACAAGATCAACGCTCGGCGTTTGCGTAAAAGTCCAGTCCGGGGCATATAACGCTGTTGCCACCGTTTTCGATGCAAGCCAATAGATGGGCTTGTCGGGTGTCCAATCCGTGCCGTCGTATTTGAGCGTAACATTTTGGATAGTAGTCTCAAAGTCATAATATACCATCAGAAATATCTCGTCACCAGCTTCCCATGCGGTCTTGCCAGCATCAAAAGTACCCACGCCATTGCTCCTTGTCTGCGCGTTCTCCGTAAATGCGGGATAGGGGCAGACGTTGATTTTTGATACCTTGACAGGATTCGAGTCATTTGCCAAATCCTCACTTTCGCTACAGGCGGTCATTGCCAATGCGAAAGCGGCTATATATAATATAAGGTATAGACTGCGTTTCATGCTTCTCTTTCCTCCTTTCGTTTATAGTTCTTTTTCTTCATCCTCACTGCCCCAGCCGAACAAATTGCTGTCGTCGCTCAACTTGAAACTTGCCGTAATCTCTTTCGGGGTAATATCCAATGTGAAAGTATATATCTTCCCGGGCTCTACGGGCAAGTCTGCATTTATCGGCACATTGCGGGGGATGCCATCCACGTTAAGCGTCATAAGCACGTCGCCAGCCTTGTATTCCTTGCTGCCGATATAGGCGGTTATCGTTTTGTTTGTTTCGTCTGTTTCGTCGCAAAAACAATCGAAGCCGCTGTTATCGTCTTGATATACAGGTGTCCATCCTCCGTTACTCTCATTTTCGTAGTCATAAGTGTATCTGGACTCGGTATTGGCTTTTACTTTAATGTTCGCCAGCTTTCCTTTGCCCCCGGCTGCTATGACTTCTTTATTATTTACCGTGAATACCAACATAGAGCAGGCGTGCTGAAACTCTAAGGACAAGCTGCCGTCCTTGTCCAAACGGGGACTAAAGGCGTACATCAGTTTTCCTGCCGCCTCTAACTTGTCGGCATCCGTCTGGTCTGCCGGTATGTTACAGGTTACGGTGCAGGAATGAAGTTCCCCATCCTGCACGACGTTCTCAAATGTTATTTGGTCGGGAGCATCGCATGCCGTAGCGTTCACTATGGCAGGCAACAAGGCAGTGACAGGCTGCCTGCCGTTCTCTAACCATGCGCCGTTTGTTCCGTCCCAAGCCAGGATATGCTCCTCCGTTTCCGTATTCGTAGCCAAATCGTGCAGATAGAGCCGGAAACTGTCGAATGTTTCATCGGCACCAGCCCTTGTGCTGACGCTTAGCGGCTGCGCTGCGGCATCCGTACCGGTAGTCGGTAGGGCGGCATCCTCTTCTTGGTTGCACGATGGCAGCAGCAGAGCTACGGCAGAAAGAATGAAAATAGCTTTTCTATACATAAATCTTATATTCATTGTTATTGTTAATCCGGATTCAAAATATCATAATTGTACCATTGTTTTCTGTCTGTTCATATATTCCTTTTACATTAAATTTATGGGGTTATCTTGACAAATCGGTAGATATGGACACGGAAAAGCGGAAGGCTTCGATAAAAAGAAGTCTTCTCTCTTGCAGAAATCGCTGAAAATTGTAGATTGACGCGCGAGAAATACGGAATTATACGCCGCGCGAATGTGTGTGTGTGTGTGTGTG
>JAUNIV010000098.1 GCA_030523385.1 Bacteroidales bacterium
TCTTCATTTTTGGTAATGCTCATTTTGCCTTCGGACGTGATGGTAATAGAGAAAGGAATATACAGGTCCGTCATGGGATAGCTCACGCTGCCGGCCAATACAATGTTCTTATCGGTTTCGGTCTTTTCTTCATCAAACACCATTCCTTCCAATATGAAATGGCGAAGATTATCGGCACGCACAAAATCAGCAAAACTTTGCTTGGTAAAGGTCTTGGAAAACACTTTGGTTCCGTTCTCACGGGTAATACGCACATTGATGCGATTGTCGGCAAAGGAACCCAAATCGGTGTTTACCACCGGAAGGGAATCACTGGGAGAACGGTCGATAAACAAATTATATTTCTTTCCGTTGCTCGTTATCGTCTGATTGACACGCGAGACCTGCATACGCTGCACGCCCGTCACCTTATCTATGCTATCTATCTGAAACATCATCTGTTCCGTTTCGGCAGAAGTTTCCTTCTTCCCTCCACAACTGCTCATACACATGAGCCCTATAATAAGTAAAAAATATAACTTTTTCATTTAAATCTCCATTTCTACGCGGACAAAGTAACGAAAACTAACGGACACTCACAAGAAAAGCAGGCATAAATCGACATTGCGTCATTGCTTCCATACTCATATTGCCTTTGAAAGGCAGCCTCAACAGAGATATCTAATCTTAATTCCTGTTAAAATCATAATACGTATGCAGTATTTTAATCAATTTTTCATTTACTCATAAAAACTATAAAAGAATGAGCCACTCATATTGTAGCCTATTCTTTTATTTATTAATTTTGCGAACCCTAAATTATTAGAAAAAGAAAGATGAAAAAAATGAAATTGGCAGTAGCATTTGCTGCATTGGTATCTGTTTTTGGTGTTAGTTCTTGTTTGGATAGCGGTAACGATGGACCGTCTTATCAGTATGATAATGTAACTGTATCCAATTATATGGGTACATATACATTTGCATCAGATGCATTCCCGGGTCTAACTTACGTAACCGATGTTATTGATTTGACTCCCTACGGACTTACGGCTAACACAAAACGTGCGTGCATTGCTTTCACCATACCGGAAGGAACTGACTTGACCCAAAGCAGAATCAAGATTAATCTGGTTCAAGGACAATGTGTCAGCATGGCAAGTCTGGAAGCACCTCTGAGTGCAGCGCATGATTCTTTAAGCACCTACACTTCCAAGCCTTATGCATTGGGCTATTACCAAATAAACACTTGTTATGTCGGTGCATTATACTATCCGGCTATTTCTACAGCCAGCGGTTACCTGAATCTTGGTTTCTGCTATGCAGCCGAAAAAGGTGGAAAAGCGGTGTTGGAAGAAAATCGTATCGGAAATGACACTCTGTACGTAGATCTCAAACTTTCTGCAGACATTAAAGAATCTTCTACCGTAAAGAATGATTGGCGAACATTCGACTTGTCAAAAGGACGCCTTATTTACAATGTTCCATCATCCAACAATGACTCCATATACGTCACTGTAGTGGCAGATGTAACCGGAGTAAGTGAAAAGAGAGATTCATTGACTGTGAAAGTAAAGAAACCATAAGGCGAAATACCGAAAACAAAGAAATTAAAAGTGGCAGACTTTTGAGTTTGCCACTTTTTTTGTTTCACTATCCATATAAAAGCAAAATATACAAAATGATTTTGCATACCCTATAAAACTTTCCCACCCCGTGACAATTATATTATTCTTTTTTATACCTTTGCACTCTATTTAGAGTAAAAACAGATAAACAGATTAAGCATTGAACTACAAAGATTTATTCAGACGAGCAATGATGCTGATCTCTTCGCCCGCCAAAGCATGGGAGGAAATCAGCCACGAGGAGAACAGACGGGAAGTGCTTGGCACGTTTGTTTATCCCATGATAGGTTTGTGCGGACTGGCCGTGTTCATCGGCACATTCATAGGAAATACGGCAGGTGCGAGTGCTTTCCAGATAGCCATGACGCGCTGTTGCGCTGTGTTTGTATCCTTGTTCGGAGGATGCTTCCTGGCAGCTTACGCCATCAACCTGTTGGGACAGAAATTCCTGTTGCGCGATGACCAGTATGAACTGAGCCAGCAGTTTGTGGGCTACTCCATGGTAGTGACCTTTGTGCTGGAGATTATCAGCGGACTGTTCGGCATATCCCTCTTGCACTGGATTCTTCAGTTCTATACCCTCTTTGTGGTTTTTGAAGGTGCACGCACCCTTATGCGAGTTGCCGAAACACAGCTCACCCGCTATACGTTGGCAGCATCGGTCATCGTCATTGCGTGTCCCATGCTGATCAAAATCATATTTAATGAATTATCCGTTATTTTAAACTGATGAAAGCAAATTCCATTAACATAAAAAACAAACGGGCGTCGTTCGATTACGAATTTATCGACACCTACACCGCAGGAATTGTCCTCACGGGTACTGAAATCAAGTCCATCCGATTGGGAAAGGCCAGCTTAGTGGATACTTACTGCTACTTTGTGCAAGGCGAACTGTGGGTGAAAAACATGCACATAGCCGAATACTTCTATGGCTCATACAACAATCATGCCGCACGCCGGGAACGCAAACTCCTGCTCAATAAAAAAGAGCTGAGAAACTTGCAGGAAGCCGGGAAGAACCCCGGATTCACCATCGTGCCTGTGCGTCTGTTTATAAACGAAAAAGGGCTGGCCAAACTCGTCATTGCGCTGGCAAAAGGTAAAAAACAATATGACAAGCGAGAGTCTTTGAAAGAAAAAGACGACCGCCGGGAAATGGACCGTATGTTTAAAAGATGAAACAAGAGATAAAAAAGCGGGTTCTCATTCTCGATGGAGCTATGGGAACCATGATACAAAAGTACAACTTATCGGAACGGGATTTCAGGGGTGAACGCTTTGCGAACATACCCGGACAGATGAAGGGAAACAATGATTTGCTTTGCCTCACTCGTCCCGACGTGATAGCCGATATTCACCGCAAATATTTAGAGGCCGGTGCCGACATCATAGAAACGAACACTTTCAACGCACAGCGCATATCCATGGCCGATTATCACACCGAGGACGTGTGTCGCGAAATAAATTTAGAAGCAGCTCGCCTTGCCCGCTCACTGGCCGATGAATACACTGCCCGCACACCTCAGAAGCCTCGTTTTGTAGCAGGTTCCGTAGGACCTACCAACAAGACTTGCTCCATGAGTCCCGATGTGAACAACCCCGCCCTGCGTGCGCTCAGCTATGACGAACTGGCCGATGCCTATTTAGAGCAGATGGAAGCATTGCTGGAAGGAGGAGTGGATGCACTGCTCATAGAAACCATCTTCGATACGCTGAATGCCAAAGCTGCCATTTACGCCGCCGAGGCAGCCATGAAGAAAACAGGACGCAATGTCCCCCTCATGCTATCGGTCACAGTGTCAGACGTTGCCGGACGCACCCTGTCCGGACAGACACTCGATGCGTTTTTGGCTTCCGTGCAACATGCCCCCATTTTCTCTGTGGGACTGAACTGCTCCTTCGGTGCCAAGCAACTGAAACCTTTCCTCGAAAGATTGGCCGTACGTGCACCTTATTATATAAGTGCTTACCCCAATGCCGGACTTCCCAACAGCCTGGGACAATATGACCAGACGCCCGAAGACATGGCAGCCGAAGTAAAGGAATACCTGGACGAAGGACTGGTAAACATCATAGGAGGCTGCTGCGGAACTACAGAAGAATACATAGCCCGCTATGTGCCATTGGTGGAAAGTGCCCGTCCGCATGTACCCGTAGCCAAACCGGAAAGGTTATGGTTGTCCGGACTGGAACTGCTGGAACAGACACCCGAAGTCAATTTCATCAATGTGGGCGAACGCTGCAACGTGGCAGGGTCGCGCAAATTCCTGCGACTTATCAACGAAAAGAAATACGAAGAAGCACTGAGTATCGCCCGCAAGCAGGTGGAAGACGGTGCATTGGTGATAGACGTGAATATGGACGACGGATTGCTGGATGCCCGCGAGGAAATGACAGTGTTCCTAAACCTCGTCATGTCCGAGCCGGACATTGCCCGTGTGCCCATCATGATAGACTCCTCCAAATGGGAGGTGATAGAAGCCGGACTGAAGTGTCTGCAAGGAAAATCCATCGTCAACTCCATCTCATTGAAGGAGGGAGAAGAGAAGTTCATCGAACATGCCCAACTGATTAAGAAGTTGGGGGCGGCTACCGTAGTCATGGCTTTCGATGAAAAAGGACAGGCAGACACCTACAAACGGAAGATAGAAGTATGCGGAAGAGCCTATCGGATTCTGACCGAGGAAGTAGGTTTCAATCCACACGACATCATCTTCGACCCCAATGTGTTGGCCGTAGCTACCGGTATAGAGGAGCATAACAATTATGCCGTAGATTTCATCCGCGCCACCGGATGGATTAAGAAGAACCTGCCCGGAGCACACGTGAGCGGCGGTGTGAGCAATTTGTCTTTCTCTTTCCGTGGAAACAATTACATTCGCGAAGCCATGCACGCCGTATTCCTGTATCATGCCATACAGCAGGGCATGGATATGGGCATTGTCAATCCTGCCACATCGGTGCTCTACACGGACATTCCTGCCGATGTACTGGAGCGCATTGAAGACGTGGTGTTGAACCGTCGTCCCGATGCTGCCGAACGGTTGATAGAGACAGCCGAAGCCCTGAAGAATACAGCAGCAGCCGGTGCAGACACCTCCCGCCAGGACACATGGCGCGAAGAACCTTCGGTAGAAAAACGCTTGCAGCATGCTCTGATAAAAGGTATAGGCGACCATCTGGAAGAAGACCTGGCGGCTGCCGTGAAGATTTATCCCAAAGCCGTAGATATTATCGAAGGCCCTTTGATGGAAGGTATGAATAAGGTAGGCGAACTGTTTGGTGCAGGAAAAATGTTTTTGCCGCAAGTGGTAAAGACAGCCCGCACCATGAAAAAGGCGGTAGCTATCCTGCAACCACTGATTGAAGCCGACAAGAAAGAAGGTGTCCGCAGTGCAGGCAAGGTGCTCATGGCTACGGTGAAAGGCGATGTGCACGACATCGGCAAGAACATTGTATCGGTAGTGATGGCGTGCAACAATTACGAGATTATAGACTTAGGAGTCATGGTGCCAGCCGAGACCATCGTGCAGAAAGCCATTGAAGAGAAGGTAGATATTATCGGGTTGAGCGGTCTGATTACTCCGTCGCTGGAAGAAATGGCTCATGTAGCGGTAGAGCTACAACGTGCGGGATTGGATATTCCCATCATGATAGGCGGTGCCACAACATCCAAACTGCATACGGCATTGAAGATTGCCCCTGTTTATCACGGCCCGGTTATCCACATGAAGGATGCTTCGCAAAACGCACTGGTAGCTGCCCGTCTGCTCAATCCGGAACAACACAATGAGTTTGTAGAAGGACTGAACAAGGAGTATGAAGAACTCCGGAAAGCCAACAGCGACAAGCAAGTGAAGACCGTATCGTTGGAAGAGGCACAAAAGAACAAGTTGAATCTTTGGGAATAAAATTCACCATCATATCGTAGGGGCAGAATATTTTCTGCCCGAAATCATCTACGCGGGTGTTATCGGGCGGAAAATATTCCGCCCCTACAGTCATCAATGATAAATAGAAAATTATAAAGCAAGAAACTCCTCCGCCTGTTCCAAGGTTTCGGGCTTGCCAATATCCATCAACCGCAAATCATCTTGCACATAGCAACGCACTTCCCGCCGTGAAGCTATGGAAAGATAATAATCAATGACCGAATACTTGTCCTGAGGCATCTGGCGGCAGAAGGCAGCATCCACCACCTGTATGCCGCTGTAAGCATACTCCCGATACTTTCCTTCCTCATAGCGAAATCCAACAGGCTTTGTTTCCAAGGTCTTTTTATTCACCCATCCGCACAGGTAATCGTCTGCATCAAACAACAGGTAGCGAGCTGTTTCCCGCTTACTCACCAGCAAAGTCGCTCCGACGCCACTGCTCCGATGATGCTCCATCAGCTGCTTCAAGTCGCAATTCGAGAGAATGTCCACGTTGTGCACCAGGGCACAATCTTCTGCAGGGGTTGCTTCCGTCATCGGAAAAAGCAGGGACGCAGCACGCGCCAATCCCCCACCCGTATCCAGTAAAGCATCCCTTTCATCTGATAAGCGTATCGTTATTCCGAAGTTATCGTTCGTTCTCAGGAAATCCACAATCTGTTCTCCCAAGTGATGTATGTTCACCACCAGTTCATCATATCCTGCCGCTTTCAGTTTACCTATCACATGCTCCAACATGGGCTTTCCTGCCACGGGAACCAATGCTTTCGGCATCGTGTCCGTAAGCGGACGGAGGCGGGTGCCAAGACCCGCTGCAAATATCATCGCTTTCATAAAGTCTGTTCAAAAATCTGTTTGATATTCTGTTCGCGGTGTATCAGTTCCACCCTCACGCCGAACTTCTCGTGGATATGCTCTGCCGTATGCTGTGCGGCATACACCGAACGATGCTGTCCGCCTGTGCACCCGAAGCACACGGACAAATGAGTGAAGCCCCGTTCCATATATCGTTTTACGGAAGCATCGGCCAGTGCGTATGCGTGAGCCAAGAAGGGAAAAATCTCTCCGTCATCTTCCAGAAAACGTATCACCGGTTCGTCCAATCCCGTAAGAGGCTTATATTGTTCGTACTTGCCGGGATTATGAACCGCCCGACAATCAAAGACATATCCGCCACCGTTTCCTGTGCTGTCCTCCGGTATGCCTTTCTTGTAGGCAAAGCTCATCACTTTCACCGTGAGTGGCTGTTTCTTCGGTCCGTCCTTAAACTGTTTCAGTTCCGTCAGCCTTTGCAGCACAGTGCAGAGGTAAGGATATTCGGGATATTCATCGGCCAGCAACTGGCGCAGATTCTCTATGGCGTATGGCACACTCTGCATGAAGTGTGGTTTCCTTTCAAAATACCCCCGGAAGCCGTAGGCTCCCAATACCTGCAAGGTGCGGAAAAGCACGAAATGGCGCAAACGCCGGAAGAAATGCCCACGGTCAACAGGTGTGTACTTGCCCAATGCTCCTATGTATTCTTCCAGCAACTCATTGCGTAGCGCATCGGGGTAACGGGCCTTTGCCTGCCACAGGAACGAAGCCACATCGTAGTAGTAAGGCCCTTTCCGTCCGCCCTGAAAGTCGATGAACCACGGCTCGCCGTCCTTTATCATCACGTTCCGGCTCTGAAAGTCGCGATACATGAAAGTAGGCGTTTGGCTGTCCTGCAGCAACACATCGCCCATTCGTTGGAAATCGTCTTCCAGTTTATCCTCCTTAAACTCAAGTCCGGTGGCTTTCAGGAAACAATACTTAAAGTAATTCAAGTCCCACAACACGCAACGGCGGTCGAACTCCGGTTGCGGATAGCAACGGGAGAAGTCGAAGTCTTCTGCTCCGGCAAATTGGATGGCCGGCAGCAGGCGGATGGTCTTACGCAGCAATTCCTTTTCCGCTTCCGAAAATGTTCCGGTAGCACGTCCCTGCCCGATGGCATTAAACAGCAACATATCTCCCAAATCTTCCTGCAAATAGCAGACACGATCGTCCGATACACCGAACACCTCTGGCACCGGCAATCCTTTGCGACGGAAATGCTCCGCCATATATATAAAGGTATTGTTTTCTTCTACTGATGTGCCCCACACTCCTATCAGACTTTGCTTGTCTCCTGCCAACCGAAAGTAA
>JAUNIV010000099.1 GCA_030523385.1 Bacteroidales bacterium
GCCTTCATTGCCGGTAACGATAGACAATATGGCAGGTGCCTTGTGTGGGAATGTCATATACATTGTAGGTGGTAATGTGGATGGAATCCCTTCTTCTGCGGTCTATGCTCTGGACTTGTCGGATGTACATGCAGGATGGAAACAGCTCCCTTCTGTTCCGGGTGCTCCAAGAGTGCAACCGGTTTGTGCATCACAGGGTGGCAAACTCTATGTGTGGGGAGGATTTGCAGCGCCTCATGGAGAATGTGAAGCTTCTTTGTCAGTAGATGGTTATGCGTATAATCCTGAAACAAACGAATGGTCACCGGTTGCCACTCCCTGTGACGAAGCAGGTAATGAGGTTTCGTTGGGCGGTGGAGCTGCTGTTCCCTATGGAGACGGACAGATTTTGTGCATAGGCGGAGTAAACAAGGATATTTTTCTGAAAGCATTGCAAGGGATTTATAAAGGGAAGGAATATTTGTCTCATCCGGCAGAGTGGTATCAGTTCAATAGAAACTTGATGCTATATAGTCCGCAGACAGATGGATGGACTACATTGGGCGCATACGAACAAGGTGCACGCGCCGGAGCAGCACTGGTATCGCAAGAAGACACCTATTATATTATAAATGGAGAATTGAAGCCGGGCATCCGGACCAATGAAATAACCAGAATAAAAGAAAACAGAAAATGAAGAAGCTGATTCTATGGGCCGGTATGGCAGCAAGCCTGTTGGTTGTAGGCTGTGCAGAGAACCACCAGAAAGAAATTACCGTTATTCCCGCACCTTTGGGTGTAGAATTACAGGAAGGTACATTCCGCTTGAATGCGCAGACTGCCTTGTGGGTGGATGCTCCGCAGGAAGATAAGCAGAAGTTGGAAGCCTGTTTGGCGGCTTCTCCTGTGAAGTTGTCATTGGCTATGCAGGAGCCTCGGGACAATGCAGTTATTTTGAAGCAAGTGGAAACATTGTCCGGAGTATCTTCTCCCGAAGGCTATGTCATGTCGGTCTCTTCCGGACAAGTGAAGATAGAAGCAACTACAGGCGCAGGGCTGTTCTATGGCTTGCAGACTTTTTTGCAGATGGCTGTCGGCACAGGTGAGTTGCCTGCAGGAACTATTGTGGACGAACCTCGCTTTGCTTACCGTGGTATGATGCTCGATGTGTCCCGTCATTTCTTCGACAAGGAGTTTGTGAAGAAACAGATGGATGCATTGTCTTATTACAAGCTGAACCGCCTGCATCTGCATCTCACCGATGCCGCAGGCTGGCGCATTGAAATCAAAAAATATCCTCGGTTGACCAACTTTGCCGCCTGGCGAGAATCTCCTACTTGGAAAGAATGGTGGAACGGCAATCGCCAATACAAAGAAGAAGGTGACAAAGATGCCTACGGTGGTTACTATACGCAAGACGATATCCGCGAACTGGTGGCATACGCACAGGAGCGTTACATTACGTTGATTCCTGAAATCGAAATGCCTGCCCATTCGGAAGAAGTGCTGACAGCCTATCCCGAACTGTCGTGTACGCACGAACCCTATAAGCAAGCCGATTTCTGTGTAGGCAATGAAAAGACATTCGAGTTCTTGGAAGATGTGTTGACAGAAGTCATGGAACTCTTCCCCTCCGAATACATTCACGTGGGTGGTGATGAGGCCGGAAAAGCCTCTTGGCCTACCTGTAAGCTGTGTCAGGTACGCATGAAGAAGGAAGGACTGAAGGATGTGAACGAATTGCAGAGCTATCTGATTCATCGCATGGAGAAGTTCCTGAATGCACACGGCCGTAAGCTGTTGGGATGGGATGAAATATTGGAAGGCGGATTGGCTCCGAATGCCACCGTCATGTCATGGCGTGGCACGGAGGGAGGCATGAAAGCCATCAATGCCGGTCATCAGGCCATTATGACTCCCGGAGAGTTTTGCTATTTCGATTCCTATCAGGATGCTCCCGATTCACAACCCGAAGCCATCGGCGGATATTTGCCTCTCTCTAAGGTATATTCCTATAATCCGGTGCCCGATACGTTGAGTCAGGACAAAGTTCCTTTGATTTACGGGGTACAGGCTAACCTGTGGGCCGAATACATTCCTACGCCCGAACACATGGAAATGATGATTTATCCTCGCATTTTGGCATTGGCCGAAGTAGCCTGGAGCAGTCCCTTGGTGAAAGACTATGGCAATTTTCATGCCCGTGCGCTGAAGGCTGTGGAGGAATTGCAGGCCAAAGGCTATCATCCTTTCGACTTGAAGAATGAAATCGGCAACCGTCCCGGTTCCGATGAACCGGTTGAACATCTGGCCATAGGCAAGAAGGTGACTTATGCCGAAGGAGCCGCTTATTATCCGGGTTATGCCGCCGGAGGAGACGATGCTTTGGTGAATGGCATCCGTGGCGGATGGACTTACGGCGACAAGTTATGGCAAGGATTTATAGACAAGAAAGGCGTGGATGTGGTGATAGATTTGGAAGAAGAAATGCCTATCCATTCAGTCGGTGCCGATTTCATGCAGGTATGCGGACCCGGTGTGTTCATGCCTGCCGAAGTCATCATTTCCGCATCGACCGACGGAGAAGAGTTTACGGAACTGGCACGCATTGCCCACGAAGTGGTGAAGGACGATAAGGTAACTTTCAAGAACTTCGGTTGGGAAGGCGAGACAACGGCACGCTATGTACGATATCAGGCTACGTATGGTCCGTTTGGAGGCTTTTTGTTTACAGATGAAATTGTGATAAAATAAAAACAATAATTGAGAATATGAGAAAACAGTTTGTGTTATCGGCCGTTTTGGTTTGCTGTTCGTTGCTGACGGCAGCGGCACAGAAGGAACCGGCTGATTATGTGAATCCCTTCGTGGGTACAACCAATTACGGCACGACCAACCCCGGAGCTGTGACTCCGCATGGCATGATGTCTGTCACTCCGTTCAATGTCATGGGAGAGGTGCCCGAAAATAAAATCAATAAGGACAAGACCTGGTGGTCCACTCCTTATGAGTTCAATAACAAATACCTGACCGGATTTGCGCATGTCAATCTGAGTGGGGTAGGGTGTCCGGAGCTTGGCTCGCTCCTGTTGATGCCCACTACCGGAAAGTTGAACGTGGATTTCAATTCCTACGGAAGTGTATATACCCATGAAGTTGCCACTCCCGGTTATTATACCAATGTGCTTGAAAAGTACAACGTGAAGTGCGAACTCACCGCCACTCCGCGTACCAGCATGGCCCGTTTTACTTTCCCTGCCGGACAGGGCAACATCTTGCTCAATTTGGGTGAAGGTCTTACCAACGAAACCGGTGCTACGGTGCGTTTCGTCAATGACCGCGAGATTGAAGGAACCAAATTGTTAGGAACTTTCTGCTACAATCCTCAGGCGGTATTCCCCATCTACTTTGTGATGCGCATCAACAAAGTACCTGCCACACGCGGTTACTGGAAGAAGATGCGCCCCATGGATGTAGAAGCCCAATGGGACGACACGGCAGGCAAGTATAAACTTTATACTTCTTACACGAAAGAAATAAGTGGAGACGATGTAGGCGTGTGGTTCACTTATAACACGGCAGCCGAAGAGGTGATAGAAGTAAGCGTAGGCGTATCTTTCGTGAGCATTGAGAATGCCCGCCTGAATCTGGAAAAGGAACAGCCCTTTGGCACTACTTTCGAGAAACTGCGTGCCGAAGCCCGCAAGAAATGGAACGATGACCTTTCGCGCATCAGCGTGGAGGGAGGAACGGAAGAGCAGAAAGGCGTGTTCTACACAGCGCTGTATCACACCATGATTCATCCCAATATCTTGCAGGACGTAAGCGGACAATATCCGCAGATGGAAGGTGACAAGATACTCACCACCAATACCAACCGCTATACGGTATTCTCTTTGTGGGATACTTATCGCAATTATCACCAGCTGATGACACTTGTCTATCCCGAACGCCAGATGGACATGATACGCACCATGATGGGCATGCAGAAAGAACACGGATGGTTCCCGAAGTGGGAATTGTACGGTCGTGAAACACTCACCATGGAAGGTGACCCCGCCATTCCTATTTTGGTAGATAGCTGGATGAAAGGCCTGAAGGATTTCGACATTCAGGCAGCTTATAAGACGATGTATAAGTCGGCCACTACGCCGGGCAAGGACAACCTGATGCGTCCGGATAATGACGACTACATGGCCAAAGGCTATGTGCCGATGGAAAGCCAGTATGACAACTCCGTATCCCATGCATTGGAATACTATGTGGCCGATTATGCCCTTTCCACACTGGCCGATGCTTTGGGCAAGAAAGAAGATGCCAAACTCTTCCGCAAACGGTCCATGGGATATAAGAATTATTACTGCAAGGAATTCGGTACGTTGCGCCCCATCACCAAAGAAGGCAAATTCTACGAACCTTTCGACCCGAAAGAAGGAGCCAACTTTGCCCCCAGTCCCGGTTTCCACGAAGGTAATGCCTGGAACTACACATTCTTTGTTCCCCACGACATAGACGGACTGGTGAAGCTGATGGGCGGCTCAAAGAAGTTTGTCGATAGACTGCAAAGCGTGTTCGATGAAGGCAATTACGACCCTGCCAATGAGCCGGACATCGCCTATCCATACCTGTTCAGCCGTTTCAAAGGCGAAGAATGGCGCACGCAGAAGCTGGTCAAGGAATTGCTCGCCAAGTATTTCACTACCAAGCCCGACGGTATTCCGGGTAACGATGATACGGGTACCATGTCGGCATGGGCAATCTTCAGCATGATGGGATTATATCCCGACTGTCCCGGTGTGCCCGAATATACGCTGACCACTCCTACCTTCGACAAGGTGACCGTGAAGCTTGATCCTCAGTATTGGGGAAAGGATGAACTGGTCATCAAGAAAGAAGGGCAAGGCGACTATATCAAGGAAATCAGATTGGGAGGCAAGAAAGTGAACAAGTTCCTGATTTCTCATGACGACCTGATTAAGGCAGGCGAAGTGACGTTTGTTGTAACAGAAAACCCTAATAAGAAATGATAATGAATTCAAGAAGATTCGTATGCGCAGCGTTGGGAGCTTTCTGCTCCCTGACACTGCTCCAAGCGCAGGTTCGCGTCCAGCAGACTTTCGAGAAAGGCTGGAAGTTTACGCGCGAGGACAATGCCGAGTTTGCCCAACCCGGCTATAACGATGCCAAGTGGCAGAATGTGACCGTTCCTCATGATTGGGCTATCTATGGACCTTTCAGCATAAACAACGACAAGCAGGAAGTGGCCATTACGCAGGACGGACAGAAAGAAGCCATGGAACATGCCGGACGTACCGGCGGACTTCCTTTTGTAGGTACAGGCTGGTACAGACTGAGCTTTGAGGCACCTGCTTTTGAGAAAGGAAAGACAGCCACGCTGATATTCGACGGCGCCATGAGCCACGCCCGCGTCTATGTGAACGGACAGGAAGCCGGCTATTGGCCATACGGCTATAACTCTTTCTATGTAGATGCCACTCCGTTCCTGAAGCCGGGCGAAGCCAACGAGTTGGCAGTCCGTCTGGAGAATGAACCCGAATCTTCACGCTGGTATCCGGGTTCCGGACTCTACCGCAACGTGCATCTGGTAGTCAACGAAGATGCCCATATCCCTACATGGGGCACTTACATTACCACTCCTTTTGTAAGCGACAGCTATGCCCGTGTGCTTCTGAAAACCTCGTGGGTAACTCCTGCAGGAGCCGGAAAAGACAATTACCGCATCGTAACCGAGATAAAGAACCGCAACGGAGAAGTGGTAGCCAGCAATGAAAGCAAGCTGAGCATCTATGACAATACACAATTTGAACAAGAGTTTGCCGTAGCCCGTCCCGAACTGTGGAGTCCCGAGACTCCCGTGCTCTACACAGCCGAGTCCAAGGTTTACGACGGCAATACGCTGAAGGATGAATACACCACCCGTTTCGGTATCCGCACTTTGGAAATCATCCCGGACAAAGGCTTCTTCCTGAACGGCAAGCCTACCAAGTTCAAGGGTGTATGTAATCACCACGACTTAGGTCCTTTGGGTGGTGCAGTCAACGATGCTGCCATCCGTCGCCAAGTACGTATCTTGAAGGACATGGGCTGCAACGCCATCCGTACTTCCCACAACATGCCCGCTCCCGAACTGGTGGAAGCCTGTGACGAAATGGGTATGATGCTCATGGCAGAATCGTTCGACGAATGGAAGACACCCAAGATGGCAAACGGTTATCACAAGGTGTTTGACGAATGGGTAGATAAAGACCTGACCAACCTGATCCGTCACTACCGCAACAATCCGAGTATTGTGATGTGGTGTGTGGGCAATGAAGTGCCCGACCAATGGGACGGCGGAAAAGGACACGGCCCGAAGCTGGCTCGCATGTTGCAGGACATCTGCCACCGCGAAGACCCCACCCGTCCTGTTACCCAGGGTATGGACCAGCCCGATGCTGTAGTCAACAACAACATTGCAGCTGTGATGGACGTAGCCGGTTTCAACTATCGTCCGCACAAATATCCGGAGAACTACCGCAAGTTGCCGCAACAAATCATTTTGGGTAGCGAAACTGCCTCTACGGTCAGCTCCCGTGGCGTGTACAAGTTCCCCGTAGTGCGTCAGGCCATGAAGAAATACGATGACCATCAGTCATCCTCATACGATGTGGAATATTGCAGTTGGTCCAACCTGCCCGAAGACGATTGGATTTGGCACGAAGACAATGCATGGGGCATCGGTGAATTTGTATGGACCGGTTTCGACTATTTGGGCGAACCCACTCCTTATTATACCGATTGGCCCAGCCACTCCTCCTTGTTTGGTATCATAGATTTGGCCGGTCTGCCCAAAGACCGTTACTACCTCTATCGTAGCCATTGGAACAAGGAAGCGGAGACCCTGCATATCCTGCCTCATTGGACATGGCCGGGACGCGAAGGCGAAGTGACTCCGGTATTTGTTTATACCAACTATCCTTCGGCCGAACTCTTCATCAACGGCAAGAGCCAAGGCAAGCGCACCAAGGACTTGACAGTAACGGCCGAGAACAGTGCCGACTCTGCTTCCATGGCCAACTTGAAGCGTCAGACCCGTTACCGCCTGATGTGGATGGACACCAAGTACGAACCGGGAACCGTGAAGGTAGTGGCCTACAACGACAAAGGTGAGGCCGTAGCCGAAAAGGAAATCCATACCGCCGGAAAGCCGGACCACATTGAGTTGGTGGCCGACCGCAACGAGATAAAGGCCGATGGCAAAGACTTGTCATTCGTCACCGTACGTGTAGTGGATAAGGATGGAAATCTCTGTCCCGACGCACAGCACCTCATCAAGTACTCCGTAAAGGGAGCCGGAACCTATCGTGCCGGTGCCAACGGCGATCCTTCTTCATTGGAACTGTTCCACGTTCCGCAGATGAAGGTATTCAACGGCATGATGACTGCTGTGATACAAAGTTCAGAAAAACCGGGTGAAATCATAGTGACCGCATCAGGAAAAGGATTAAAACCAGATAGGCTAGTTTTAATAGGTAAGTAAAAAGATTTGTTTCAATTTCCGCTATCTGTGGAGGGTGTGTCGAACCATTGGTTCCGATGCACCCTCGTTTTTTTATCTGTGTCAGATAGCTTTCCCATTCCCTTCTTTATGCATATATCTTCGTGGCCTCACGCAAATATCTTCATCGGCTCACGAAGATATATGCGTTGGCTCATGAAGATATATGC
>JAUNIV010000100.1 GCA_030523385.1 Bacteroidales bacterium
CTTTTTCTGCAATGAGCTTGTCACGCATCATGATGGCTGTATCACGATTCTCTATCGCTTGGAAAAATTCATCCTCTACATTCATATCTTGGCGTAATTTGGAATCTGAAGCGGCTGCCAACAAACGACGGAGGATGTACATCATTTCCTCATCACCTGCATATTGATCCTCATCCAAGGTAAGTACCTGGCGGTTGTAACGGTCTTTCATTGTTTGGTCGAATACACTCAATACTTTTTCCAACCGGTTGTTCACTTGGCCGCGCAATAAAGGAATCTGCACGATGATGCTATCATGAACCAAACTATCCACAAAGGGATCCGGCAGACCTCTGAAAACTTCTGTGCCGTTGTAATCGAAAGACTTGTGGCTGACATACAGAACAGGTTCTTCAATGCCTCCTACACGATGTCCCAACAGATAAACGGCTACCATCGGGATGGCATAACCATCTCGGTTGTTTTCCGAAGGGATATTTTCCGGATTGGCATATTGTGCACCCAAATACTGGCGAAAACGTAATGTCTCCGTTTCCAGCCATGTTTTCTGAAGTTCTATAAGGATTAAGTGCCGACTTCCGTCTGCTTCCTTCACTTGCGCACCGAAATCGATACGAAACATGGAAATCTTGTCTCTTGAACCATTGGTGTATTCATGACGGCGGACGTGTACTTCCACTACTTCCTTTTTCAACAGGGCGGAAAGTAAAGTCCGTGCAATACGCTCATCCTCGATGAGGTATTTGAATACGGAGTCATAGATAGGATTGGCTATATGTATCATCATTGCTGCATTCTTTTTTGTCTTCTTTGCAAAGTTATGAAATCTATTTCAAATAAGTTCATCTTGAAAGGAAACATCCCCAGAATTCTTGATATTTATCTCATTTTTAACACTCGGCCGTATTGATTATGTGTGGCTTCATGGTTAAGGTCTGCCCTAATCAATGAAATATTGGCCGATTCATTCGCCAGATTACTTGCAGATGTCGAGAATTTTTATGAATATTGCATTATCAGCGTTTGCCGGCGGGATTGGCGGACCAGTAAGCACAGTGACATTATGAATAAGAAATCTGTTATCTGAATGATATGAACGAAGAAATAGCTGAGTATTACGAAGAACTTTACATACTATGTACGGATGAATTTCACCCTTTGAAAAAAAAATATCAAAGGATGAAAAACTTTTTTCAAAGGGTAATATGTAGCATAACAAAGGGTGAAATTTTGCAGACCACCGATTTGGCCGCACGCATCAACTATGTATCCGTGCAATGCGGACTGGACGTGAGGGAACAAAACAGCCTGCATACCTTCCGGCTTACCTCCAATGCCGTGTTGAACCACCGTAAGCAACCCGTGCAGGAAGAGTTTTTGCGCGACCTTCGTGCCGTGGCGCTTGCCTGCCGGAAGCTGCTCGGACAGGAACTTCCGGCTAAACTCATGGCTGTGCTTCCTCCGCCCATGCCGGAACAACCTGCAAAAAGAGAAAAGCAAGAGCGCATCCGCCGCCTTCGGGTATGCTTTGATTATGCCGATGACGATTTCCTGTATGTGCATCCCGTAGATAAGGTGGAGGATGAAGCCATTCGGGTGGCATGGCATAAGCCGGGTGTCAACGAAGAGTTTACCGAAACGGTGGAATTGTTGTGGCGTCATGCGCAGCTCAATCTGTTGGATGTGACGGTGGATGCAGAGGGCATCTACACTCCCGGCTTCATCGTGCTGGAACCCGACTATCTGATAGACATCAGCTCGCTCGCCGAATGTTACAAAGACTACGGAAGCCACCCCGCCAACTACCTTTTGAGCCGGTTGGTGCCGATAGACAATGCCCGTCCTCTGTTGTTGGGAAACATTGCCAACCTCTTTCTGGACGAATGGATCTATGCTGCCGATGGCGAGGAACCGGACTACATAGCTTGCATGAAGAAGGCTTTCCGCCAATATCCCATCGAATTGGCAGCCTGCGAGGAGCTGCGTGACCCGACCAAAGAAAAGGAGTTTGCCAAAGACTGCCGTATGCACTTTGAACACATCCGGGAAACCATCCAACACACTTTCCTCCAATCGGGCTATGACTTGAACAAGCAAGATGCCGTGCTCGAACCTTCCTACATCTGCGAGGCATTGGGCATACAGGGACGTCTGGACTACATGCAACGCGATATGAGCAGCTTCATCGAAATGAAGTCGGGCAAGGCAGACGAGTATGCCATGAAGGGAAAGATAGAACCGAAAGAGAATAACCGGGTGCAAATGTTGCTTTATATGGCCGTACTGGAGTATAGCATGGGACAAGACCGCCGCCGCGTTCATCCTTACTTGTTTTATACCCGCTATCCGTTACTTTATCCGGCACGGGCATCGTGGGCACAAGTGCGCAGGGTGATTAATCTGAGAAACCGCATTGTGGCAACGGAGTATGGGGTACAGCTTCATAACCATCCCGACTTCACCCGGCAGGTGTTGGAGCAAGTCTCTCCCGGGGTGCTCAATGAAAAGCATCTGCAAGGCAGGTTTTGGGAACAGTATCTGAAGCCTTCCATCACCGGATTCAGAGAGAAACTGCTGGCATTGACTTCGTTGGAACAGACTTATTTCTATACGCTTTATAATTTCATAACGAAGGAACTATACACCTCGAAGTCGGGCGATGTGGATTATGAAAGGCGTTCGGTTGCTTCTGCTTTGTGGCTGAGTACTTTGGACGAGAAAAGGGAAGCCGGAGAGATTCTGTATGACCTTCGGATAACGGAGAATTGTGCCGCCCAACCGCATAAGGCTTATGTGACACTGGCCATCCCGTCGTATGACGAAGAAAGTGTCTTGCCCAATTTCCGTGCCGGAGATGTGGTCGTGTTGTATGCACGCAACCGGGCAACGGACAATGTGACCAACAAGATGGTCATCAAAGGAAACATAGAGCAGATTACGGAGCAGGAGATTCGCATCAGGCTGCGTGCCGCCCAACGGAATCCCCGGATATTTTCTGCCGATAGCTGCTATGCGGTGGAGCATGACTTCATGGATGCTACGTTCCGGAGCATGTACATGGGGTTATCGGCATTCTTGAATGCGAATGCCGAACGCAGGCAGCTGTTGTTGGGACAGCGTCCGCCTTGCTTCGATGCTGATTGGGAAGCGGACATATCTCGTGCGACAGATGATTTTGAACGGGTGGCACTGAAAGCAGAGGCGGCTCGTGATTACTTTCTGCTGGTAGGCCCGCCGGGTACGGGCAAGACTTCGCGGGCTTTGCGTCGCATGGTGGAGCGTTTTTATGCAAACTCTTCGCAGCAAATATTGTTGTTGGCCTATACCAACCGGGCGGTAGATGAAATCTGCCAGTCGATTGCTTCCATTGCACCTGCCATAGATTACATACGGGTGGGCAGCGAACTGTCTTGCGATACCCGTTTCCGCGACAAGCTGTTGGAAAACACTTTGGCAGAGTGCAACAATCGCCGCGAAGTGCTTGCGCGTATGTCGGCTTGCCGGGTATATGTGGGCACGGTAGCCTCTATCGCTGCCAAAACCGAACTGTTCAAGTTAAAGCATTTCGATGTAGCCATTGTCGATGAGGCTACGCAGATATTAGAACCGCAATTATTGGGCATACTCTGTGCCAAATCGGCCGACGGGCGGAATGCAGTAGATAAATTTGTGCTGATAGGAGACCATAAGCAATTACCCGCAGTGGTGTTGCAAGGCAGTGAGCAGTCTGAAGTGCACAACGAGGGTTTGCGTGCGGCAGGACTCTTCAACCTGAAAGACTCCCTGTTTGAGCGGCTTTATCGCTTTCATGGGAAGGATGCAGATAGCCGTGCCGTGGATATGCTTTGCCGTCAGGGACGTATGCATCCGGGAGTGGCCGCCTTTCCCAATCGGGAGTTTTATGCAGGCAGGTTGACGTCATTGGATCTTCCTCATCAACGGGAGCATATAGAATGTCCGGTACGGTTCATTCCTTCGGAGCGTGATTTGGACAGTACTTCGGGCAAGACCAACCGGAGTGAGGCTCGCATCGTGGCAGGACTGGCCAAAGACCTATACCTTATATATAAGGAGAGGTTCGACCCCAACCGTACATTAGGTATCATTACCCCCTACCGCAGCCAGATAGCCTTGATACGAAAGGAACTTCACGCATGGGGCATTCCGGCTTTGGACAACATCTCTGTCGATACCGTGGAGCGTTATCAGGGAAGCGAGCGCGATGTCATTGTGTATTCCTTTTGTGTGAATTACCTCTATCAGTTGCAGTTCCTCTCCAACCTGACCGAAGAAGATGGCGTACAGATAGACCGTAAGCTGAATGTGGCGCTTACCCGCGCACGTAAGCAGCTTTTCATTACGGGAGTGCCCGGCATCTTGTGTCATAATCCTATCTATCATAAGCTGTTGGAGGCCATATATTAGGGAAAGCCCTACCGAAGAGTAGGGAATTTCCTTTGGGAGTATCTTTTCCCCTCCTTATTTTTGTAGTGTCAAAAATTGAACACTATGAAACGAATTGTTTGCTCTATTTTATGGTTCCTATGGGGATGCAGCTGCCTGTTGGCCCAACACCGGCAGTTGAGTCCGGTAGTAAACGTCAAAGGCGTTTTCTGCAAAGATTATGAAGAGGTGAAGAAAGGAACTCCGTTTGTATTGCAAAGAGTAGTGAAGCTCAAAAAGGTTTCGACTCCCCAAACTCCCCGTACACTGGCAGTGCTGATAGTCAATGGCATCCAGGTGGGATTATCTATGGATGATATTGATGTACTGAGCTTCCAGCCGGAAGACAAGAATTCTTTTTGGCAGAGCAAACAGCTTTCCAACGGATTGATTTCCTATTATGAAAGGAAAGGGTATCAGGAGGAACTGCGTAGGGAGCAGTCGCAGGAAGCCAATGAATATTTAAGGGAACTGGAACAGTCTCAACTGTTTTATGAGGATGCAGCGATAGAGGATTATCTTCAATGTTTGCTGTTGTCCATCGCTCCGGAACAGATGGCGGTGGCCAGAGAGGTTTTGCCGCAAGTGCGTGTATTGAAGTCGTCATCGCCCGATATGTTTATGCTGTCCAACAATACGTTGTTGGTCTCTACCGGCATGTTGGCTACATTGGATTCGGAAGACGAACTCTATGCCATGCTTTCGCGCGAAGTAGCCCACTATGTATTGGACCATGCCATCATCACAGTGAATAAGAATGTAGCCCGTGCGCGGCGTGCCGAGTTTTGGGGAGCAGTGTTGGATGGTCTGGCAGCAGCCACCGAAGAGATCTTGTATGAACGATATGACTATTACGTGCCCGGATTGGTCTTTGCTGCCAATGATGTAGTCCAGGCGTTAGTTAATGAAAGCATCATCAATCGTATGGGTCTGGATTATTCGGTCCGTCAGGAAGAAGAGGCCGATAAGGTGGCCATGCAGTTCATGGAACTGATGGGAAAGGACAGCAGGGCTTTGGTTTCGGCACTGGCCAAGATTAATGCCTACTACGCACCTATGGAAAGGGAAAAACTGCCCCAATATGCCTCTCTGCCGGACAGACTGGAACGGATGGGAGAGGTGAAACCTTTAGAAGAAGACCGTATTTATCTGAAAAAGACTTCGGGAGTAGTGAGCTATGAGGCAGCCCAGCAGGATTACAACAAGGATTATAAGGAATCAAGACGCATTGCAACCAAGAATATAGAGAACGGGATGGCCTGTTCAGACGATTATTTGATGGTGGCCCGAAGCATCATGAAACTGTCTAATACACCGGAGAGCAACGAAGAATGCCTGACCTATTTAGAAAAGGCGGACGAAACATCCAAGACGGAGAACCTGAACATCTGTAAAATGAAGATATTGCTGTTGCTTCGTCAGAACAAGCAGATGGATGCCATGGATTTGCTGCATCGGTATCAGGATTTGCTGAATGCCATGTTCCAACAGCCGCATAGTGAAGAAGACGCCCGGTGGATTTCTGCCGAACACTCGTGGGCCGATAAGTTATTGGAAAGGATATGTATCATATAAAGTGATTCTTGCAACACTAAGACTAAACAAAAGAATTGTGCCGATAGCAGGGGCTTTGCAGCCTTACGCTTTCGGCACATTCTCTTTCTGTCTCAATATATTAACCTTTTATTTCACATCAATAGGCTTATACTTAGGCACCAAGGCTTTCATAATAACCCATCCCACCAAGTAAGACACGGCACAGACGCAGAAGATGATGAAATATCCTGCCGGCTTGCCTTCAAACCCCATGAAAACCATGTTTGTGTCGGCGGCATAGTCAAACAGCCTGCCCGAACACATGTTGATGAGGGACGAACTCACTCCACCTGCCATGCCGCCTATACCTACAATAGTGGCAATGGTGCTTTTGGGAAACATGTCACCTACTACCGAATAGATATTGGCCGACCAAGACTGGTGTGCCGCACCGGCAATGCCGATGATGATGATGGGAAACCAATAAGAATAGTTGCCCAACGGCTGGGCAAACAAAGCCAACAGCGGAAACAAGGCAAAGATGAACATGGCCTGCATGCGGGCGGCATACGGGTCTTTCCCTGTCCTGTTGATGATGATGGTAGGCAGCTTGCCGCCATAGATGGAGAGCATCGTGATGGCATAGAGCACGAATATCAGCATTTGGGCAGTGCCCGTGTCGGACGAAAAACCATAGACGTCTGATATGTAGGCAGGAGTCCAAAACAGGAAGAACCACCATGCACCGTCGGTCATGAACTTACCCAACAGGACGGCCCATGTCTGGCGAAATTTGAAACATTGCAGGAAGGAAACCTTCTTGCTGTCGAAGTCACTGCCCGCTGAGGCTTGCCTGTTTTCTTGCGCCTGGTCGTCTTGCCTGATATACGCCAGCTCTGCGGCACTGACGCGCGGATTCACATCCGGTTTCTTATAAAGGAATATCCAGATCCCCATCCAGACGAATCCCAAACCGCCTATCACGATGAAAGCCATCTCCCATCCGTTGCCCACACCTATGTTCTGGAAATAGCGTGCCAAGGGCGGGATGGTGACCGGAGCAATCAGGGCACCTATCGTGGCGCCTGCATTGAATATCGAGGTGGAGTAGGCACGGTCTTTCTTGGGAAAGTATTCAGCCGTAACCTTGATGGCCGCCGGAAAGTTTCCGGCTTCGCCCACAGCCAGCACAATGCGGGCGGCAATGAAGTAATAGACACTGGTGATGGCGATAGTGGAAGCCACCGCACCTGTGGCCGAAAGCATTTCGGCAGTATCGTGTATGCCCAATGTGTGTTCGGTGGCCCAGCCGCACAAGGCGTGCAGGCAGGCACCTGCCGACCATACGAAGATGGCCCACAGATAACCTCGTTTGGTTCCCATCCAGTCGATGAAACGGCCGGCAAAGAGGTTGGCTATGGCATACACAAGGGTGAATATGCCTGTGATATAACCATAATTGGAGTCTGTCCAATGGAATTCCGGGGCAATGAAGTCCTTCCACGTCAGCGAAAGGACTTGACGGTCAAGGTAGTTGACAGTCGTAGCGAAAAACAGCAAACCACAGATAAGCCATCGGAAGTTTGTCATTTGTCCGCCTGTTTGGGGTGATGTGTTCATAGTAATAGATTTAAAGTGCAGTTATCCTTTCAGGCTTCTTATCTCATTTCCAGGTATGTCACCTTGTCCATGTCGCCATAATCCAGGTTCTCG